>JANODX010000114.1:0-4533 GCA_031412915.1 Vicinamibacteria bacterium
CACGCAGATCCGGTCGAGCAACTCGGTTCGGGTCACGAGGTAGCGGTCTCCCGTCGGCAACTGGAGCGTGACCCCGAGCGCCCCGATCGAGCGCGGAATGATGGTGACGCGATGGACCGGGTTCGCGTGGTCCACGCGCAGCGCCACCAGGGCGTGGCCCGACTCGTGGTAGGCGACGCGCCGTTTCTCGTCCTCGCCCAGGATCTGGCCCTTCTTTGCCAGGCCGAGCTGGATACGGTCGATCGCCTCCTCGAAGTCCTTCTGGCCCACGAGCACCGAGCCGCGGCGGGCGGCGGCGACGGCGGCCTCGTTGACGGTCTTTGCGAGGTCGGCCCCCACCATCCCCGGCGTGCGCTGGGCAATGACCCGCAGGCTCGTGTCGTCCGCCAGCTTCACGTTGCGCACGTGAACCTTCAGGATCTCCTCGCGGCCGCGCAAGTCCGGCCGGTCGACCACCACCTGCCGGTCGAAACGCCCGGAGCGCAGAAGGGCCTGGTCGAGGACCTCGGGACGGTTCGTCGCCGCCATGATCATGACGCCCGCGGTGGTCTGGAAGCCGTCCATCTCGACGAGGAGCTGGTTGAGCGTCTGCTCCCGCTCGTCGTGGGTGGACATGGCGGCGACACCGCCACGCGACTTGCCGATGGCATCGAGCTCGTCGATGAACACGATGCAGGGGGCCCGCTTCTTGGCCTGCTCGAAGAGGTCGCGCATGCGCGCGGCCCCGAGGCCCACGAACATCTCGACAAACTCAGAGCCGGAGAGAGAGAAGAACGGCACTCCCGCCTCGCCCGCCACTGCGCGGGCGAGCAGCGTCTTGCCCGTGCCCGGGGGGCCGACGAGCAGCACTCCCTTGGGGATGCGTGCGCCCAGGGCGGTGTACTTCGAGGGGTTCTTCAGAAAGTCCACGACCTCGACCAACTCGGCCTCCGCCTCGTCCACCCCGGCTACGTCCTCGAAGGTGACCTTGCCCTGCTCCGTCTCGTCGTAGACCTTGGCCTTGTTCTTGCCGATACTGAGCGGCCCGCCCCGCGGCATCCGCTGCATGATGAAGAACCAGATGCCGGCCAGGAGGGCGATGGGCAGCAGCCAGGCCAGGAGGAAGGTCTCGAGCCAGGACGTCCGCTCGACGAAGCCGGAGAGCTTCGCCCCCTTCGCCAGGAGGTCGGCCACGAGGATGTTCTCGTCGACGCCGGGGAGACGGGTCGCCACGACCCTCCGGGGTTTTGCGTCGCCCTCGGGCTTGAGCTCAGCCAGGATCTCGGTCTCCCGAACCTGGGCCTCGACGACCTGTCCGTCGCGAACGAACTGTATGAGCTCGCTCATCAGAACCGGCTTCGGCGCGACGCGCTGCGCGAAGAAGCCCTGGACGAGGATGAGCGTCGCGAAGGCCAGGAGCAGATACGCCCCGGAAAACTGGGCCTGTTTCTTTTGATTGGTGTCCACTATGGGCCTCGTTGGAAACGCACGCCACGAGGCGCGTGCGACCTCAGACTACCCCGGAACGTCGGGCCTTCGCCCGCTCCATGCGCGAGTGCAGAAGAGATGCCGCCACCCCGGCGAAGAGAATCATGAGGACCACGGCCAGGAGATAGAGATTGAAGTGTTCGCCCAGGATGGACTTCAGCCAGGTGTGGGTCATCATCTTTACGCCCACGACCATCAGGACAACGGCAAGCGCCACCTTCAGATAGCGGAACTCGTCGATCATGCCGGCGAGGGCAAAGTAGAGGCTGCGCAGGCCCAGGATGGCGAAGACATTGCTGGTGAAAACGAGGAACGGATCGGTGGTGATGGCGAAGATGGCGGGAATGGAGTCGACGGCGAAGATGAGGTCGGTGACTTCGACCATGATCAGAGCGAGGAAGAGGGGAGTCGCGAGCAGGGTTCCGGGTCGGGCCGAATCGACCACCGTGTCCACCTCGGGTGGGGCGCCGGGAGTGGCCGATTCGTGCGATGCGTCGGAACCGGCGCGCACGAAGAAGTGCTCGCCATGGAACCGTTCGGTGACGGGCCACAAACGCCGGGTCAGGCGGACCACGATGTTCTGATTCGGGTCGGTCTCATCCGACTTGAGCAGCAGCATCTTGACCCCGGTGAGGATCAGGAAACCGCCGAAGACGTAGATGATCCAGGTGAAGCGCTGGAGGAGTTGCGCCCCCAGGGCGATCATCACCCCGCGCATCAGAAGAGCACCGAGAATGCCCCAGAACAGAACTCGGTGCTGGTAGATCTGGGGGACGGCGAAGAAGCCGAAGAGCATGGCGATGACAAAGATATTGTCGACCGCGAGCGACTTCTCCACCAGGTACCCGGTGATGTACTTGATCGTGGCCTCCGACCCGTTGTTGTAGACGCTGCCCAGGCCATCGACGACCTGAGGTGCGGTGGTCATGCGGTCCGGGGTGAGGCCCAGGCCCATCCAGTGGTTCTCGTAGCCGGCGTAGATGAAGCCCGCGAAGGCAAGGCCGACCGCGATCCAGAAGGCCGACCAGCCGAGCGCCTCCTTCACCGAAACGACATGGGCCTTGCGATGGAACACGCCCAGGTCGAGAGCAAGGAGGACGAGAACGAGAACGACGAAGCCGGCATACATCCAAACCATGGTGGTAGTTTAGAGGGTCGGCCGAGTCAGAGAGGAGTCTACCGTTCGTCGCCGCGACGTGATGGGTGTGGCGCTCGTGGATTCGCCCGCCTGTTCCCGTGGTTCGATCAACTCCGAGGCCTGTTTCGCGGCCGCGGAAGTGCTGGCGAGGCGGCAGGTCAAACTCCCTTTCCGAGTACTATCGCGGCCCTCAGGAAGAGGAGGTATGACACGAGTGGATCCAGTGGACAAAGCCCACCGCAGAGGCGATCGGGTTCGCACCCTTATCGAGAGCCCGAACTTCGAAGCAGCGATCGCCGCGATCATTGTCGTGAACGCGGTCACCCTTGGACTGGAAACATCGCCTCGGGCGGTGGCGAGTTTCGGCGACTGGCTGCATCTCGTCGACCGAGCCGTACTCGGCATCTTCCTGGTCGAACTCGTCGCGCGTTTCATCGTCTTCCGACGCCACTTCTTCCACGATCCGTGGCGCGTTTTTGACTTTCTGATCGTGAGCATTTCCATGATGCCCTCGGCCGGCGCCTTCAGCGTTCTGCGCGCATTTCGTGTGCTGCGCGTGCTACGCCTCGTGTCGCTCGTGCCTTCGATGCGCGGGGTGGTCGGCGCCTTGCTCACGGCATTGCCGGGGATGGCTTCGATCGTCGGTTTACTCGCCCTCGTGCTCTATGTCTCGGCGGTGCTCGCGACGAAACTCTTCGGCGCCATCGTGCCCGAGTTTTTCGGCGATCTCGGTTCATCACTATTCACCCTGTTTCAGGTGATGACGGTGGAAGGCTGGCCGGACATCGCGCGGAAAGTCATGGTGCAGTCGCCGCATGCCTGGATCTTCTTCGTGACCTACCTGTTGGTCGCAACCTTCATGGTCCTGAATCTCTTCATCGCGGTTGTGGTCAACGCGATGCAGGCGAAGGTGAGCGAGGATCTTAAGGATGATGGCGACGCCCACGCTCGAGAGATTCTCGAGGAAGTCCGAGCGCTGCGCCGGGACGTCGAGGCACTGCGCCTGACTTTCAAGGAGTGACCTCTCCGCGGCCTCACGATGCGCCGTGACGTCACGACCGAGGAAGGTTCCTCAACGCTGTCCTGAGAAGAAGGACTGATTCAGGGCTTTCTCGACCATCGCATCCCGGCGGAAGCCGGGGGGGCCGTACCCTCGTCATTCCGCGGAAGACGGAATCCAATCAAATATGCGTGGCGTCTCGGGCCGGCCGACCGTCGCGGCACGTCCTCTGGGTTATCTGCTACGCGCCGTCGCGGCTCGCGATGGCGGCGGTGGAGGCAAGTTCCTCGAGCAGCAGCAGGGCGGTCTGGCCGTTCATGGAGAACGGGTCGAGGATGGGGCTTTCCGAGAAGCGCAGGATGCTGCCGACGTTGACTCGGTTCAGATTCACGCAGCCCATGCGCCAGTTCGAGAAGCGGCGCTCGGTGATCTCGGTGTAGTCGAGCAGGGTCACCTCGAGGTGGCGCGGGTCTCGGACGATGCTGCCATACAGCTCGTTAACCGCGGCGCGGCCACCCTCGAGAGCCTGCAGGAATACCTTGCCCTGGGGATAGGAGCAGAGGATGCCGGTGATCCCATGCTCGGTGTTGTACCGGCCCGAGCGTTCGAGGATGGCGCCAAGAAGGGCGTCGTCGATATCGGCGGCGGACCGGCTCGCGTAGAGAAGTCGTACCAGCATGGTTGTTTCCTAGTTCTTTCGATTGGCGAGCAGGGCGAGGAACTCTTTCCGGAGGTCGGGATTCTTCAGGAAAGAGCCGCGCATCACGCTGTTGGTCATCTTGGACTCCATGTCCTTGACCCCCCGCCATTGCATGCAATAGTGATCCGCCTCCATGACGATGGCGAGGCCGTCCGGCTGCATCTTGTCCTGCAGCAGCTCGGCGAGCTGGGCGATCGCTTCTTCCTGGATCTGCGGCCGGGTCATTAC
>JANODX010000115.1:0-47955 GCA_031412915.1 Vicinamibacteria bacterium
GACGTGATTCCCTATCGACATTCGGAGGCGGCGCAGATCCTCGGGGGGCGCTATGCGGCGCTTTGCCAGGCTGTGGCGCTCACATCCGAAAACGACTTTGGAACACTGTACAGGCCAGGCTGGCGCGCTCCCCGGCGCGGCAAAGCCCACTCGACCTCTGGCCCCGCGGGCGCCCACGAAGATGCCTGCAGGTCGCGAGCTTGGCACGGCCTATTGCCGCGCCGCGGACAGAGGCGTTCTCGCGAGCGCCGAGGCCTTGGTCTTCAGCCACGACCACGCGTAGGAAAGAAGCAGCATCGCCAGGGTCAAAGCCACGAGTTGCTTCGAGGCTTCGTCGATTTCGCAGGATCTCCACAGATCCGGGAGGCCCCGCGATCCGTAGACCAGGTCGACGTGAACGCAGTAGATGAAAAGGCTCGTCCGACCCATCTGGACCAGTGCCGCGGACAAGGGGCCGGTGAGGGCGCGAAGCGCCTTCCCTGCGCGCTGGTTGAGTTGCTCGAACCAAAAGCACGCCAGGAGCAGGAACATGAGGACGCTCGTCTTCAGCATCACGAAGTTCGGCGATGTCCACCAATAGTCGTAATGCGGGCCCAGGGTTGGGAGCTGGTCGAGGGCCATGGAGAGAGGGATCATCATCACGGCGAGGCCGAGGAGGCGGCTCATAACCCCGTCCATCGCACCATCTCGCGCCAGACCGATCTGCGTCCCTGTGGCATGGCCGGCGAAGGCGAACGCGGCCCAGGGAAGAAGGGGAAAGGTCGTGTTGGGCACCCGACCACTGAAGTAGCCGGCGACGCGCTCCGGCAGTCCGGCGACTATGCCCCCATCCCACATGAAGGAAGTGGCGATCGCGAGCCAGGCGGCTACTCCGATCGATGTGCTTACCCGGGCATTGCGATTGGCGAGCCCATCCAACGGCGCGAGAAGGGCAAGGGAAACCGCCAGACAGTTCAGGATGTCCACTTTGAAGATCGCGTCGATGTCGGGGTGGTCGGAAGCGAAATACATCGACAACCGAAAGGCGAAGGCGACGCCAAGGAGAAGGACCGCCCGACCGAGGGTCCTCCTCACGAGAGTCGCCGAGGAAACGCCGCGGTCTCTCGATCTTTCGGCGGCGAGTGCCGTGGAAACACCCATCAGGAACAGGAAGAAGGCCCCGGGAAGGCCGCCCAGGAGTTGCGAGGCGCGGAAGAAGTCCGTCTCCCTCAGTTCCGGCCGCAACCACGCGTCGTAAACGTGGGTTTGCAGCATCAGCAGAACCGCCAGGCCTCGCGCGGCGTCCACGAAAGTGAGGCGCGGCGAGCGTGGTTCGGGGGCCATGGGCGCGGCGCATATAATCGCAGAACTGAAGGGCCGAAGCGTCTCCTAGGGAAACCGTTCAGACCCCCCACTCTTAATGCAACCGAGGATCCTCTCCCGCTCTCAGCACACGCTCTCCCGCAAGCAGATCGATCCCGATCCCTTGCGTGTTCTTTATCGCCTGAAAAGTTCGGGCTTCAAGGGGTTTCTGGTCGGGGGCGGCGTGCGCGACCTGCTCCTCGGCCGCAAGCCCAAGGACTTCGACATCGGCACCGACGCTTCACCCCAGCAGGTGAAGAAGCTCTTCCGAAACTGCTTCATCATCGGACGCAGGTTCCGCCTTTGCCACGTGCGCTTCGGACCGAAGGTCGTCGAAGTGGCCACGTTCCGGAAAAAGGCGGAGCCCGAAGTGGGTGACACCATCGTCAAACGCGACAACACCTTCGGCACTCCCGAGGAGGACGCTTTCCGCCGCGACTTCACGATCAATGCGCTCTTCTACGACATCGCGGACTTCTCCATCATCGACTACACGGGAGGGATCGACGATCTGGAAGCCAAGCGGGTGCGGGTGATCGGCGATCCGGACGAGCGTTTCCGAGAAGACCCCGTTCGCATGATGCGGGCCGTGGCCATCGCCTGCCGCCTGGGCTTCCGTATCGACCGCGAGGCCCAGGAAGCGATTCGGGCGCGACGGGGCGAGATCGTGAAGAGTTCGCACGTTCGGATCCTGGACGAGATCTACAAGGTCCTGCGCCAGGGCTCGGCGCGCGCCACCTTCGAACAACTCCACGCCATGGGTCTGCTGGCCTACATCTTTCCCGAGGCTCACCAGGCGCTGAGTCGAGGGGATACGGGCCTTCTGGACACCCTGGGCGCGCTCGACGCCTACCGGAACCGCGCCGGTTCCGACGCGGACATTTCGAACGCCATTTTGATCGCCCATCTCCTTCCGCCCCTCGGTATCCCGCTTTCGAGCGGCCTGCGGGCCACCGCTCGCAAAAGACCCTACGTCGATATCGACGGCCCGCGCGACTTCGAGGGAGATCCGGAAGAATTGATTCCGGACGAGGCCCTGGAAGGCCAGATCGACCAGACCGACGTGGTGGCGGAGATGGTGGAACTCGACGAAGAAGCGGATCTGGGCCACGGTCCCGGGGCGGCGCGCGGAGACGCGCTCATCAGCCTCCCGTTTGCCCGCCGCGACATCGAACGGCTGGGTCTTCTCGCCGCGGTCGGGTCGAAACTGCACCGGACCGATCTTCCGCAGAACACCGAACGGAACCTCTCCCGAAAGCCCTATTTCAAGGAGGCGCTCCTTCTGGCCGAGATTCACGGACTCGAGCCCGAGACCGTGCTGCACTGGCGGGGCGTGGCCATGAACTCGGCGGACGACTCTCCCGGTGAGGAGTCGGGCCCTGAGCCTGGCGCCGGGTCCGGGCCGCCCGCGTCTCCCGCACTTCCCGGATCCGCCGAAGGGTCCCGCCGACCCGTAAGACGGAGAAGCCGAAGGCGTCCCGGTAGGCCCCGCGGCCCCGTGGTCTAGACGGTCGCTGTCACTTAAAGAAAAAGCGAGGCGGAAAGAATGGCCCTGATAAGGACAAAGCGCAAGGCCCTGTCGAACGTCGATATCCTGAAGAGACTGGGAGAGCTCCAGGGCTGGAGATTCTCTCGCGGCGCCCTTCGCTGCGAGTTCAAATTCGAGACGTTCGAGAAGGCCCTTCGGTTCGTCGCCAGGGTGGGCGCTTTGGCGGAAAAGGCCAACCACCATCCGGACATCGATATCCGCTACTCCAAGGTGAGGCTGGCCCTGACCACGCATGACCTCGGGGGGGTCTCCGAATTGGATTTCTCCCTGGCCCGGGTCATAGATGACCAAAGCGCCGCCGCAGGTTCCGACTAGGCTGCCGAGGCCTACCGGGTCAGCTTGCGGTATTTGATCCGGTGCGGCTGGTCGGCTTCCGCCCCGATGCGGCGCTTGAGATCGGCCTCGTAGTCCTGATAGTTGCCCTCGAACCACACCACCTGGCTAAGGCCCTCGAAGGCCAGCATGTGGGTGGCGATGCGATCGAGGAACCAGCGGTCATGGGACACCACCACCGCACAGCCCGCGAAGTTCACCAGGGCCTCTTCGAGCGCGCGCAGGGTATCGACGTCGAGGTCGTTGGTGGGCTCGTCGAAGAGCAGGACGTTGCCGCCGCTCTTCAATAGTTTCGCCAGCTGAAGCCGGTTGCGCTCTCCGCCGGAGAGGTCCTTCACCTTCTTCTGCTGGTCCGGGCCACGGAAGCCGAAGGACGCGCAGTACGCGCGCGAGTTCATCTCGCGTTTGCCCACGAGAACCAGGTCCTTGCCGCCGTCCGAGATTTCCTCCCACACGTTGAACTCGCCATTCAAGGCTTCCCGCGACTGATCCACATACGAAAGCGAGACGCTGTCGCCGATCTTGAGGGTTCCCGCGTCCGGCTTCTCCTGGCCCAGGATCATCCGGAAGAGCGTCGTCTTTCCCGCACCATTCGGGCCGATGACGCCCACGATGCCGCCGCGGGGCAGATTGAAGTTGAGGTCGTCCATCAGCAGGTTCTCGCCGTAGGCCTTTCGCAGGCCCTTCGCCTCGATCACCAGATCGCCGAGCCTCGGCCCAGGCGGAATGTTGATTTCACGGCGGTTGTCCTGTTTCTCGCTGGCCTGCTCTTCGGCCAGCAGTTCCTCGTAGTGGGCGAGTCGCGCCTTGCCTTTGGCCTGCCGGGCGCGCGGCGCCATGCGGATCCACTCGAGCTCGCGATCGAGCGTCTTCTGACGCGTGCTGGTTTCCTTTTCCTCGAGGGCGAGACGATTCTTCTTCTGTTCGAGCCAGCTCGAGTAATTGCCTTCCCAGGGGATTCCCTGGCCGCGGTCGAGCTCCAGAATCCAGCCCGCCACGTTGTCCAGGAAGTAACGGTCATGGGTCACGGCCACCACCGTGCCCTTGTACTCCTTCAGGTGGCGTTCGAGCCAGGCCACCGACTCGGCGTCGAGGTGGTTCGTGGGTTCGTCGAGAAGAAGGAGATCGGGAGCGTCGAGCAGAAGGCGACACAGGGCGACCCGGCGCTTTTCGCCGCCGGAGAGCTTGGCAACCTCGGCCTCGCCCGGGGGCAGGCGAAGGGCGTCCATGGCCATGTCGAGATGAGTGTCGAGGTTCCAAAGATCCTGAGAGTCGATGAGGTCCTGCAGCTTCGAGAACTCGTCCGCGTTTTCCTCCGCGTAGTTCGCTGCGAGTTCGTCGTAGCGGGTCAGGATCTTCCGCTTGGCCGCGACCGCCATCTCCACGTTCTCGCGCACGTTCTTGGCGGCGTCGAGCACCGGCTCCTGGGGCAGGAAACCGACTTTCACTCCCTGGGCGGCGAAGGCTTCGCCCGCGAAGTTCTTGTCTTCCCCCGCCATGATGCGGAGAAGTGTGCTCTTCCCGGCGCCGTTCGATCCGAGGACGCCGATCTTGGCCCCGGGGTAGAACGAAAGCCAGATTCCCTTGAGGAGCTCCTTGCCTGCGGGGGTGACTTTCCGCAGGTCCTTCATTGTGAACATGTACTGGGCGGCCACGAGTTTTATCAAGTCTCCTCAAGATTGGGCGAACTTGCCCGTCTGCACGATTGGGCAGCCCGCGATACTCTCACATTCCCCCGGACCTTCGCTCTGCTCACCGTAAAGCCTCGGATTCCTCCCTTGACCACCCACGAATTCCTCCTCCGGTCCTCTATCCCGGTCGGCGCTTCGGAACTCTTCGCCTGGCACATGCGCCGAGGCGCCTTCGAACGTCTGGCCCCGCCGTGGGAAGAGCCGCTGGTGGTGTCGCCGTGGGCGCCCCCGGAGGTCGGAGGAAGGGTCGAGTTGAAAGTGCCGGTCTTCGCCGGCCTTCGTGCCACCTGGGTTTCGGAGTTCGCGGAGGTCCGGCCAGGCGAACTTTTTCGCGACGTGCAGACCTCGGGACCCTTCGCCTCTTTCGATCACACCCACCGGTTAGAAGCCAGAAACGAACGGGAAAGCGTGATGGAGGACCGGATCCGCTATGCCCTGCCCGCGGGCTTTCTGGGCGACCTCGTCGGTTCATCCCTGGTCCGGAGGAAACTGGACGCGACCTTCCGATATCGACATCGTGTTCTGGCCAAAGACCTCGCGGTTCACGCCCGCGCACCTCGCCGGGCCATGCGGATTCTGGTCACCGGCTCCACGGGTCTCGTGGGCGGGACGCTGGTGTCGTTCCTGGAAAGCGGCGGGCACGAAGTGCATCGGCTTACCCGGCGAAGGGCTTCGAATCCGTGCGAGATCGAGTTCGATCCGGAAAAGGGAGCCGTTCATCCCTCGGAGATGGAAGGATTCGATGCGGTGATCCACCTCGCGGGCGACCCCATCGCGCGCGGACGATGGAACGACGCCAAGAGACGGCGGATCAGGGATTCTCGTGTTCCTTTCACCAGAAGGCTCGCCGAAACTCTGGGCGCGCTCAAGAAACCGCCGGAGGTCCTCATCTCCGCGTCCGCGACGGGCTACTACGGGGATCGCGGCGAGAGGCTTCTGCGCGAATCCGACCCGCCGGGCGCTGGCTTTCTTCCCGAGGTGTGTCTCGAATGGGAAGGGGCGACCGAGCCCGCGATTCATGCCGGCATCCGCGTGGTCCACCTGCGCACCGGCCTCGTTCTCACTCCGAACGGGGGCGCGCTTCAACCCATGCTCCTGCCTTTCCGTCTCGGGCTCGGCGGACCGCTCGGTCACGGCCGGCAGTGGTGGAGCTTCATTGCTCTCGACGATCTGCTTTACGTCATACATCATGTCCTGATGAACGACCGCGTGCGCGGCCCGGTCAATGCGACCTCTCCGGAGCCGGTGACGAACGCCGAGTTCACGAGGATCCTGGGCCGGGTTCTGAACCGAAAGGCCTTCATCCCGGTTCCCCGACTGGCTCTCGAGCTGGCCCTGGGCGGGATGACGGAGCCGCTCCTGCTCGCGAGCGCCCGGGTCAACCCGGAGAAGTTGCTCGACTCGGGCTTCGCGTTCTCCTACCCGGGCCTCGAAGCCGCGTTGAGACACGTTCTTGGCCGGAGCTGAAAAAGACGGCGAGCGATCTTCGCTTCAGCATTGATAACCTAGCAGCCCGTGGTGAAAGTCTGCCGGCATTCGACGAACGCTCCATCCCGTCTGGACTTCTTCGCTCAGACCCCCGAATATTCGCGATATTCGGCCGCTTCGGCTCATCGCCAGCCGGGCGCATCGCTCGTCTCGGTGCCGCGGCCGACTTTCACCACGGACTGCTAGCGCGATCCCATGGCCACCGCGCGCGTTTACCGAATCACTTTCATGAGCCAGGGCCGGGTGTATGAGCTTTACGCCAAGAGCGTGGGCTCCGCCGATCTCTTCGGGTTCGTCGAGGTGTCCCACCTGCTCTGGAGTCAGAAGTCCTCGGTGCTGATCGATCCCACAGAAGACAGCCTCAAGCACGAGTTCGCCGGGGTCAAGAAGTTCTTCGTGCCCATGCATTCGGTGATTCGAATCGATGAAGTGGACCACGAGGGCGCCTCCAGGATCCTGACTTCGGCAACCGCTGGAGGCACCGTCTCCCCGTTTCCGGTCTTCATCCCGCCCGGGGGCGACAAGAAGCATTGACCGGAGCCCAGGGTTCGACAGGCCCATGACCTCGGTCACGGTGGTCGATGGCACCTTTGTTTCCAGGGATGGGCTGACCCTCTCGACCACCCGGTACCGAGCCCTGGACCGCCGATACGAACCCGTGATCCTGATCCACGGACTGTCGGATCACTGCCGGTCCGCACCCTATCGAAGGCTGGGCCAATCGCTCAGCGCGCGAGGTTTCGAGGTCTTCGCGTTTGATCGCCGGGGATCGGGGCACTCGGGAGGGCGCCCGAACTACGCCCCGAGTTGGGACGATCTACGCGACGACCTCACCCGGTTCGTGGACCTGGTCGAAGACCAGTGTGGTCGGCTTCCCTCGCTCTTGGGGCTCTCTTTGGGCGGGCTTCAAGCCATGGACTTCGCCCTCGCCCTTCCGGACAGTCTCCATTCCTGCATAGCCCTCGCTCCGGCTCTCGATGTTTCCGGAACCTCCCCGTGGCTTCGGCGGATTCTCCCCTTCCTGGCCAAATGGTTTCCCACCCGCAAGGTCGACCCCGGTCTCGATGAGTCGGCGCTGACGCGGGACCCGGCGGTCCGTAGCGCCTACCGCAACGATCCTCTGTGGCACGCTCAGACCACTCCTGCCCTCGCCTCTGCCGTACTCGAGGCCATAGAGCGCCTTCATCACCGCGCGGGCGAATTCACGGCTCCGCTTCTGATCCTGCACGGAACCGCGGACCGGGTTGTGCCGATTCATGGGACACGGAGCCTTTTTCCCAGGCTCGGGTCGGGGGACAAGACATTCCTCGAGATCCCCGGCGCTTTTCACGCCCTTCCGATTGAACCTGAAGGAGACCAGGTGGCCGGCCATATCGCGGACTGGCTGAGCGCCCGGTCCACGCTTGGGCCAAAGGGCAAACTCGGTTGACCGCTTAGGGCGGAGGCTAAGCAGGACGGTGAGGCTGGGCACGCGTTCCGGAGGGGCAAGATATCCTCTCCCCTCATGCGGATCGACCGGCGAACCCTCCTTCAGTCCTGGCAGGCCCTGGCCGGGGTCGTGGCCGCTCTCTCCGCGTTGCCCGCGGGACTCTTCTTCACACTCGGGGGGCAGGGGAGAAGCGCATCTCGGGACGGGTCCGCAGGTTGGATCGACCTTGGTCTCGCCGCCGAGGTCCCGCAGGGTCCCTGGAAAGCCCGGAGGTTCCGCCGCGAGATCGACGACTTGTGGAAGAAGACGGTGGTCGACGAGAGCGTCTATCTGCGAAGACGCGGAGATGCGATCGAAGCGGTCTCCGCCACGTGCACCCATACCGGATGTCTGGTCCAGCGCGCGGCCGGTGGTTTCCGGTGCCCGTGTCATCGGAGCGTTTTCGACGAAGAGGGCAAGCCGACGTCGGGACCGGCACCTCGGCCTCTCGATCGGCTGGAGACGAAGATCGAAGGAGAGCGACTCAAGCTGCGTTTCGTGAAGTTCCGACCGGGGTTGAACACCTCCGAGCCCATGGTCTCGTGATGGACCTTCAGGACAGTTCCGCGACCGCGCGGCCGGAAGCGGATGCCTGGCTCGACCGCCTCCGCAATGCTTCCGCTCTGTGCGCTCTCATCTTCACGGGACTTCTGTTCGGAAGCGGCATCGGCCTCGCCATGTCCTACGTTCCCTCAGGGGCGGAGGCTTTCCCGAGCGTGCTCTATCTTCGCCAGCAGGGGGGGCTTGGGGCCTGGCTCCGATCACTCCACTACCAACTGTCCTCCGCCGTCGTGGTCGCCGCTTTCCTGATGGTTGTCTTCGGCGTGCTCGGGGAAGAGCATCGCGCAAGGAAATGGGAGTTCAGAGTCTCGGTCGTGGCCTTGCTCTTGATGATCGGCTTCTGCTTCACGGGCTACCTTCTTCCCATGGATCAACCGGCCTACTGGGGAACCTCCGTACGCCTCGGCATCGTCGAAACCGTGCCCCTGGTCGGCGGGATGCAGGCGGACATGCTTCGGGGAGGGCCGACGTTCGGCGCCGCGACCCTTCCGCGTTTCTACGCGCTGCATGGGACTGCTCTTCCCATCGTGCTGACGATTCTGGTGCTTCTCGGCTTCCGGGACGCTCTTTCTCGGGCGGCCCGAACCGGAAGGGAGCGTCTCCTCGCCGCGTGCGGCCTTATCGCCGCGATCGCCTGGACCTGTGCCGCCTTGTTTCAAGCGCCCCTCGAGCCCCGCGCCGACGCGGCCGACATCGAATACGTGCCCCGGCCCGAGTGGTACTTTCTCTGGCTCTTCCAGCTGGGGAAGTACGCCCACGGCATCGAGTGGGTGCAGAACGCGCTTGTTCCCTTTCTCGCCGTCGCCACCCTGATGCTGCTCCCCGAGTTCTCCACCACGAGGAAGGTCAGAGCCTGGGGGGTTGGGGCGGCCATGGTGTTCATGCTCAGCCTGGCCGCGCTGGCCCGCTACGAAGATCGAGACCTGCCCCGGAAGCCCCAGTACGAGGAGGGTCTCGTCTTGAAGGGGGCGCGAGACTACAGGGTGGAGTGCAGCGGCTGCCACGGATCGACCGGCAAGGGCGATGGGCCGGACACCTCGAAGCTCGACACGTTGCCCAAGGACTTCACCCGTGCCGCCTTCTGGGACGCGGATACGATGACCGGAATGGCGGACGTGATCGCGAAAGGCGAGGCGCCGGACATGCCCGCCTTCGGCGACCGCCTCTCGACGGAGCAGATCCTTGCCATCGCCCGCCATATCGAGGCAAACTTCCGCCCCCGCACTACCGAAACCCGCTGAACCTTCACCCGGAAACACAAAAGAGTCCCCAATGAGAACCCGATCCCTATCCGCACTTTTTCTTGCCGTGAGTCTGCTTCCTGTCACGGCCGGGGCCGCCCCCGAGCACAAGAACCTCCAGGTCCTGCGCAAGGACATCTCCAAGGACGAGCTCAAGGCGACCATGGAGGGCTTCGCCGAGCAGCTCGGAGTGAAGTGCACGTTCTGCCATGTGCTCGACCAGTACGAGAAGGACGAGCGCCCCCACAAGGCGGACGCTCGTCGCATGATCAAGCTGGTCATGGACATGAAGGCGAAGAAGACCGAATACTTCGGCCCGAAGACCAAGGAAGCCGTGATCACCTGCAGCCTGTGCCACCGCGGCAGGGCCGAGCCCGAGCCGTTCATTCCCTGAAGATCAGAGCCCTGAGGATCAGAGCGAAGGCCCCGCCTACTGGATTCTCACCCGACCGCTGAAACCCTCTTCGTAGGTGTGGTAGTAGTCGAGCGATGGCTCGGGATGCTTCCAGCAGTAGTAGCCGCTGCCGTTGTCGAAATCAACGAGCCACAAACCCTTGATATCGAGGCCGAGGACGCCCATCTCGGCGGCCCAGGCGTTGACGACCGACTGGGCCTGTTCGCGGATCTGGGGGGCCTTGGCCCCCGCGTCCAGCAACCGTTCCACCCGCGCGTGGGCTTCCTCGGTCAGCTGCTGCACGCGGGGCAGAAGGGCCTTTGCTTCCGCGTAGGTGAATTTTCTCTTTTCGGTCTGGGTTTCGTTCAAAGAGATTCCAAGGCCTCGGTTGAAGATCGGGGCCGGGGCCTCCCAGGTCTCAAGCGACGGTCACGCCCTCGCACAGGTAGACATCCTGGATCGTATTCAGAAGCTTGATGCCGTCCGCCATGGGTTTTTGAAAGGCCTTGCGCCCCGAGATCAGACCCATGCCTCCGGCGCGCTTGTTGATAACCGCCGTCCGCACCGCTTCGGACAAATCGTTATCACCGGAAGCCCCTCCGGAATTGATCAGGCCAGCCCGGCCCATGTAGCAGTTCGCGAGCTGATAGCGGGTGAGGTCGATGGGGTGATCGGTCGAGAGCTCGGTATAGACGCGCTTGTCCGTCTTGCCGTACGGGTTCTCCTTCGAATTCAGGATGTTGTACCCGCCGTTGTTCTCCGGCAGTTTCTGCTTGATGATGTCCGCCTCGATGGTCGCCCCGAGGTGATTGGCCTGCCCGGTCAGATCGGCGGAGAGGTGATAGTCCTTGTCCTTTTTGAAGGCGGGGTTGCGCAGGTAGCACCAAAGGACGGTGGCGAGACCCATCTCGTGCGCGACCTGAAAGGCCTGGCTCACCTCAACGATCTGCCGCGCAGAGTTGTCCGAGCCGAAATAGATGGTGGCGCCGACCGCGGTCGCCCCCAGGTCCCGCGCCTGCTTGATCCGAGCGAAGAAGATCTGGTCGAACTTGTTGGGGTAGGTCAGGAACTCGTTGTGATTGAACTTCACGATGAAGGGAATCTTGTGCGCGTACTTTCGGGCGCACGAGCCCAGAACCCCCAGGGTCGAGGCCACCGCGTTGCATCCGCCCTCGACCGCGAGTTTCACGATGTTCTCGGGATCGAAGTAGTCGGGGTTCTTGGCGAAGGAGGCCCCGGCTGAATGTTCGATGCCCTGGTCGACGGGCAGGATCGACAGGTAGCCCGTTCCCTTGAGACGGCCGGTGTCGAACATGTTCTGCAGGGATCGGAGCACGGGAATCGGCCGGTCGGATGACCGATGCATTCGAGAAACCCAGTTCGGGTCGGGCAAATGGAGCCGATCCCTGGAAATGGTCCCGCACGCGTGGTCCAGGAGCAAACGTGCGTCATTGCCTAGAGCCTGTTCGATTGACTGAAGGTTGGTCATGGATGCGTGGTCGCTTTCGGTGAGGAGTCTATCGGAACCCCGGGAAACGGTTTGAGGCGCCCCGTGCGCGTTGACGATCGTCATCGCACGAAGGCCAGGGAAAGTCTCGCGAATAGACTCCAGATCTTCATGAGCACATTCCACTCCGCGGTGGCTGGGGTGATTCTCGCAGGAATCGTCTCGGTTCTGGCCCTTCCCGTGGCGCTTGGCCGATCTTCCGCCTCGCTCGCGAGCCTGGCTCTTGGCACCGACGATGCCTTCTCTGCGTACGGGCTGGAGCCTAGAGAGAATCAAATCGGCGGCGGCGCGATCCGGTGGCTGCGCCCCAAGGCCGCGTTTCAGTTCGATTCGGTGGGTCCGGGGTTCGTCGACGTTGACCTCGAGATCCGTGGCCACCGGACCGAGGTGACGCTGATCGCGAACGGCGCACGCGTGGGGAACCTCCCGCCCGGGCAGGGGCACTTTGCCTCGCGCATTCGTTTGTTGGGGGCGTCCTTGATGTTTGGAATCGAGACCGAGGGTTTCCCGGCAACCGGGCGCACTCTCGGCGCTCAGTTCGTTTCTCTTCGCGTCGAGCCAAAGACGACGCCCCCTCCCAGGATCCGTTCCGTCCCGATCCGATTCTGGCTGGCCCTCACCGCCGTGGCCGCCGCGGCGTGGGTCGCTCAAGCGCTCTCCGGTTTGAGCCTCCCCCTTGCTCTGCTTCCTCCCGCGACCTTCCTGACCCTGGTTCTCCCCATGGGCTTGTGGCGTTCGGCCTGGCTCATCGAGTGCGCCTCTCTGGTCGCTTTGGCCAGCATGGTTTCGTCCTTCGCCGCCCGAAAGGCGGTCGGCACCGTCGCCGCTCGAGGCTGGTTGCAGGGGGCGCTGCTCATCGCGCTCGCTGTTCACGGAGTGCTTCCCCCTTCCCCTTTGATCGTCCAGGCCGACGCCCAGTTGCACGGCAACAAGCTGGCCGAGGTCGCAAGCGGCAACCCCTTCCCCACGAGCCGGACCGACCACAAGCCGCCTTTTGAGATCCCCTACGGTTTCAGTTTCTACGGGCTCTTGTCCCCCTGGGCGTCCGCGGGCGCCGCAAACGTCGCGGTCGTGAGGCACGGAGCGGCGTTCCTCTCGGCTCTTTCGGCCCTGTGTCTTGCCTTGCTTCTGGGGCGGGTTTCGGCCGGCCTGGCCGCAGCGTCGTTGCTTCTGTGGACATTTTCGCCGGTCAACATCAGGACGATGGCGTATGGCAACCTCTCGAATGTCTTCGCCCAGGGGGTCTTCGTCCTCTTCCTGGTGGGCGCTGCTCTTCCGCTTCAGGGTCGGGTCAGAACCGGCCTTCTCGCTCTGTCCGTCGCGCTCTCCGCCACCGCCCATCTGTCCTCCTTCATCTTTCAGGTCGCGTTGTTCGTGGTCGCTCTTTTCATCCCGAAGGATCGGCGGGAAGCGGCCCTCAAACCCTTGCTCCTGGGTATGGTTCTTGCCGCCCTTTACTATGCGTCTTTCCTGCGCATGATCTGGATCCAGCTTCCACGCCTTCTCGCCGAGCGCGGGGGGAGTGGCGGGGTTTTCGACCCCTGGAGGTTGCCGAGCCAGATCCTTTCGGGGGCGGGCGGGGCTCTCCTTGGCCTGATTCTGCTCTCCGCGGTCGCGGGAACCCTCCGACCAGTCCTGCCCTTCAGTCGAAGTCTTGCTCTGTGTGGTCTCCTCCTCGCGGTCGCGGCTTTGGTTTCGCCGGTCGAAGTCCGATACCTGTTTGCGGTTCTGCCCGTCCTCGCGGCGGCCGGGGCTTCGGCCCTAGGCGACTCGCCGGGGGTTAAAGGCCCTCGTTCCGAGAGATGGGTACGCCCTCTCGCCCTGGGACTTACGGTATGGGCGGTGGTGACGGGCGCCCAGGTCCTGCGCGATTTTCTGCCGCTCTTTGGTGTGTGAAGCGGCCTGCTACACTTAACCTTTCCAGTATCTTATGGAGTACATCTGCAAGGTTGGCACGCCCGCGGGAGAGATCGTCGAACGCAGCTTCGACGCCCCAAGCGAAGAGGCCCTCCAGGCCGATCTGCTGCGCCAGGGCCTTTTTCTTTTCTCGCACCGACGGGCCACCCAGGGGTTCAGGCTGAGATCGGTCAGGGTCAAGCCCGAGAATCTGCAGTTGTTCGGGCAGGAACTTGCCGCCCTTTTGAAGGCGGGTTTGCCCCTCGCCCAATCGATGGACCTGATGGTCGAGCGTCAGCGCGATCCTCTGTTCAAGCGGTCCTTGGGATCGGTGCGCGATCGGATCAAGTCCGGGACGGCTCTCTCTGAAGCCGTTCGGCAGGAAGGCGCGCTCTACCCGCAAATGTTTTCGGCGAGTCTTATCGCGGGCGAGCGCAGCGGCAATCTCGAGGTGGTCTTGCGCCGTTTCGTCTCGTACGTAAAGCTCAATCAGGCTATCAAGAAGAAAGCCATCTCCGCCTCGGTGTACCCCATGGTTCTCTTTTCCGGAATGTTCGGCCTGATGTACGTCATGCTGACCAGGGTCCTTCCCCAGTTCACGGACTTCTACGGCACCCTCGGTGCGCAGCTCCCCCTGCCCACCCGAATCCTCCTGGGCATCTCGGATCAGGTGCGTCAGTGGAGCCTCCCTCTCTTCGCGGCACTCGCCGCAGGTCTGTTCGGCCTCGTCACCTGGCTTCAAACCTCCGTCAATCGAGAGCGTTTCGACGGCTGGAGTCTTCGGATTCCCTTCTTCGGCGCGTTGATGCGAACGTACTCGACGAGCCAGCTCGCGCGAAGCCTTTCCACCCTGCTCTCCGGGGGCTTGCCTCTGGTCCAGGCCCTGGGGGTGGCCGCCGCTTCGGTGGGGAACCGCGCCATCGCCGCGGCCGCGGCCGCGGCCGTCCCTCAGATTCAGGAGGGGAAGAGCCTGTCCCTGGCTTTGGACGCCACCGGCCACATCGAGCCCCTTACGGTCGAGATGATCCGGGTCGGGGAAAACACGGGCGCTTTGGGCGAGATGTTGAACCAGGTGGCGGACTTCTACGACGAGGATCTCGAGGTGAAGGTGCAGACCATTCTCGCCCTGGTCGAGCCCGTTCTCCTCATCTTCATGGCCGTGGTGATCGGAGCCATGGTTCTCGCCCTCTACCTGCCGATGTTCGAGGCCTTCTCGGCCATTCAGTCGCGCGTGGGAGGCTAGAGGCCATGGTGATCGTCGCTCCCCTGCCCGCGCCACCGTCTTCGCTCCCCGGCATTCCATCCGCCGACGAGGAGAGCAGGGCGCGCTCGCTGGCGGAGCGCCTGGGCCTTCAGTTCCTGGATGTCACCTCCTTTGCTCCCGATCCGCAGATTCTGCAAAGCGTTCCGGTGGACTTGATGTTCCGCTACAACTTCCTGCCCTATCGCGAGGAGCAGGGACGCCTGGTCCTGGTCATGGCCGATCCGTCCGATCTCACCGTCATCGACGACCTCGCCATCCTGCTCAGTCGAAGGATCCAGGCCGCGGTGGGAACGCCTTCGGCGATCGGCGAAGCCTTGAAGCGCGGGCAGGGTTCGCAGCGCGTTCTCGAGCAGGCTTCCGAATCCCTGATCATGCAGATCGTTCGAGAAGGCGATGAGGGCGAGATCCTGTCCGTGGACTCGATTCAAGCCCAGGACCGTTCGCCCATCGTCCGCCTCGTCGATTCGGCCCTCTTCGATTCCCTCTCCAGGCGGGCCTCCGATATCCACATCGAGACCCGGGACAATGAGGTCCAGATCAAGTACCGAATCGACGGCGTCCTGCAGCCGGCGATGAAACCGATCGCCAAGGAACACCACGGCGAGATCATCAGCCGTATCAAGGTCATGGCCGAACTCGACATCGCGGAGAAGCGCGTTCCCCAGGATGGTCGCTTTCGGGTTCGACTGGGCGGCCGCCAGATCGACTTCCGCGTCTCCATCATGCCTTCGATCCACGGGGAGGATGCGGTCATCCGTATTCTCGACAAGGAAAACCTGTCCAAGCAGTTTTCCTCCTTGAGGCTCGACATCGTCGGCTTCGAGGCCAGGGAGTTGGCCCGATTCCGGCGCTTCATCCGCGAACCCTATGGCATGGTCCTGGTCACCGGACCCACGGGCTCCGGGAAAACCACCACTCTGTACGCGGCCCTCTCCGAGATCAAGAGCGACGAGGACAAGATCATCACCATCGAGGATCCCGTCGAGTATCAGTTGCGCGGGGTTACGCAAATCCCGGTGAACGAGAAGAAGGGGCTGACTTTTGCCCGCGGCCTGCGCTCGATCCTTCGCCACGATCCCGACAAGATCATGGTCGGAGAGATTCGCGACCCCGAAACCGCGGACATCGCGATTCAATCGGCCCTCACCGGCCACCTGGTCTTCACCACGGTTCACGCCAACAACGTCATCGACGTTCTGGGCCGGTTCCTCAACATGAAGATCGAGCCCTACAACTTCGTGTCCGCCCTGAACTGCGTCATGGCTCAGAGACTGGTGCGCACGATCTGCGAGCATTGCCGGAGGCCGGTGCAGGCCTCGGAGGCCCTGCTGATCGAATCCGGCCTGGATACGCGGACGTACGCCACCCAGACGTTCTACGAAGGTGCGGGGTGTCTCGAATGCGGGGGCACCGGATTCAAGGGACGAACCGCGATTTGCGAACTCCTCGACGTGACCGACCGCGTGCGCGAGCTCATCCTGGCGAGGCGTCCGGCTTCGGAAATCAAGCGGGCGGCGAAAGAAGAGGGGATGACCTTCCTGCGGGATTCGGCCCTCCATCGAGTTTTCGGCGGGACCACCACACTTCAGGAGATCAACAAGGTGACGTTTGTGGAGGTCGTTTGATTCTCTCGCCCTCGCGTCGCCCAAGGTCCCTGGCCCAAAGGCTCCGTCGCTTCTTCCTGGAGCCCGACCGGGCGCAGGTGGCTCTGGAGTTCTCTTCCCTGGCGTTGGTGGGCGCTCACGTGGAGTGGAGGGCAGGGAAACCCGGAGTGCGCGCCTTGGTCAGCGAGCCCTTGACCGGCGGGGCCTTCTGTCCCACGCTCGAGGATCCAGGCTTTGTTCGAAAGGAGGAGATAAAGGACGCCGCCAATCGCGTCCTCGCGAAGATTGCCGCCCCGCCCTTGGCGCGCCTCGCCCTCGTGGTGCCCGATGTGGTCGCCCGTTTCCGCCTCTTCCCGCCGGACGAAGTGAGAGCCGAGCTCAAGAATCGTGACGCTCTGGTCGCGTTTCGTATGCAAAAACTGCTGCCCTTCTCGCCGGCCGACACGCGGGTCATCGCGGTGTGGCCGAAGTCCCCCGCCGACCCGGTTCTCGGGATCGGTTTTTCCCGGACCGTCCTGGCCCCCTACGAGGAGCTGGGTCGGGCCTTTGGCCTCGACGTGGGTTCGGTCGAAACCTCGTCAATGGCCCTCATGAAAGGACTCTCGGTAGAGGGCGATACACTCCTGGTTCGTCACGATCCCACCTGGCTGACCGTGACCTTGACCCGAAATGGATGGCCGGTCTCCCTGCGCACATTCGATGCCGCGGTGGCGCAAAGTCCAGAAGACGTCCGCCGGGAGATTGCCTCCACCGCCGTTTTCTGGCGCGATCGACTTGAGGGCAAGCAGCTCACCGCCGCCCTGGTTCACGCTTCCGACTTCTGGCTCGACCGCCTCAGGGGATCGATTGCCGCGGCCTTCGGCTGCGTGGCCCAACGCGCTCAGCCGCCTTCGGACCTCATGATCGCGGGTGTGCCGAACGCGATGCAGTGGTCAGCGGCGCCGGCCCTGGCCCTCCTAGGGGCTTCGTACTGAACCATGGCTGGGTCCACAAATCTGGCTATCCACCCGTTTCGAAATGAGCGGCTGCCCTGGCTCCTGGCTTTCTTGCTCGGTGCGCTCGCGGCCCTGACCTCCTTCGCTCATGCCCGTTTCATCAGCCGGCTGGTTTCCGGAGACGAGGCCAAGACGGTGCGGATGGTCCGAGAGGGCGAGGCTCGAATCGCGGAGCTGACAGAAGGCCTGTCCAAAGAACCTCCGCTCAAGGTGGCCAGCGAGGAACTCTCGCGTCTGCGCGCCTTTAAGGAACTGGTGGATCGCCGGGTCTTTCCCTGGCGGCTGCTTCTTTCGGAACTGGAGGGGATGCTTTCCGAAGATGTTCGCCTCACCAAGATTTCACCCGTGCCCGCCAAGGGCTCGGGGGGAATGCAGATTCAGCTCTCGGGCGAAGCGCGATCCAAAGACGCAGCCTTTTCGCTGGCCGAGCGACTCGACGCGTCTGCGGCGTTCTCTAACGCGGTCTTGAAGTCGCTGTCGGAGAAAGAGGCCGAGCATGTGGTCGAGTTCGAGGTCGAGGTCGTTTTCGATCCTGGAGCCGCACCGGAGAAGGATCGTCCGCCCTCGGAGTCCCCAGCCGCCCAGCCTGAAGGCACAGGCCCGCTGCCTCCGGGCGCGAGGAAGGCGTCGTGATCCGCAGGCGATCCAAGGCTCGGCGGTGGTTGGCCATGTCGGGGGCCCTGCTCCTGGCCGTCAATCTCGCGGTTTTTGCCGCGTTCAGCTGGCCGCGGCTGACCAGAGTGCGCCGTGCCGAGGGCCGCGCCCAAGAGGTCGTCGGCCAAAGAGCGGCCCTCGAAAGGGTGTGGTCTCAGGTCGTCTCCCGTCGAGAGGTGCTGGCCCAGAACCAGAAGGACATCGAGATCCTGAATCGCGACCACCTCAAGCCCAGGACCGACGACCTCTTTGCCGCTCAGCGCGAGATCGAAGAACTCGCGAAGGACGCCGGTCTTCGGCCGAAGCGGAGCACTTATTTGATCGAATCGATCAAAGGCACCGGCCTCGTACGCTGTAAAGTCACTCTGCCCCTGGACGGGACTTACGTGAACCTCACGGGATTCTTGAGCCGGATCGGATCGACGAGGCGCTTTATCGTGGTCGACCAGATGGCTCTCGCCCAGGACGAGCAGGGAGCGCGGATGAATCTGACTCTCTCGGCGATCTTCAAGGACGGAGACTCGCGTGCTTCGCAGTGAACGCGGCACCACCTTCATCGAGGTGCTGGCGGTCGCCACTATCGTCGCCATTCTGGCTTCCGCGATCCTGCCCCTGTCGCGCGTGACCCGGCAGCGACAGAAAGAGCTCGAGCTCCGCCGGAACCTGCGCGAAATCCGAGCCGCCATCGATCGCTTCAAGGATGGGGTGGATCGCGGCCAGATTGGCGGGACCGACGTCCGGCTTGGGAGTGAAGGGTACCCGCGGTCGCTCGAGACTCTCGTGGAGGGCGTCAATCAGGTGGGCCGCCCGGGCTTTAAGCTGAAGCTCATGCGGCGGATTCCAGCGGATCCATTTTCGGGCGCGGCCGAGTGGGGGATGCGTTGCTATCAGGACGAACCGGACTCCTCCTCGTGGTGTGGCGACAACGTTTACGATGTGTACTGCCTCTCCGAGGGACAAGCCCTCGATGGCACAAAGCTGAAGGACTGGTGATGGTGGGATTGAGCCCAGGGTCTGGCAACCGGAGACGAGCGCTGGGCGGTCGTTCGTCCGGGTTCACGCTGCTCGAGTTGATCGTGGTCATCACCATCATGGGGGTTCTGGTATCCATTGCCCTCCCCAATTACCGCAACTCGATTCTGCAGGCTAAAGAGGCGGTGCTGCGCGAGAATCTCTATCGGTTGCGCGATCTGATCGACCAGTTCCAGTCGGACAAGGGAAAGTACCCGGAGACCCTGGAATCCCTGGTCACGGACGGTTACTTGAGAAAGCTGCCGTCCGACCCCATCTCGGGAGAACCCTGGGTCGAGGTCCCGCCCGAAACCGATTCCAACAGCGGCGAGGCCCTGACCGGGGTGTTCGACGTCAAGAGCGCTTCGACCCTGGTCGGAATGAACGGCGTGGTCTACAGCGAATGGTGATGGGGAAAAAGGAGTTGGGCCTGGCGCTGCTTCTACTCGTCGGTGTGTTCCTGGGGTGGAAGGCCCTCACGGGCACGTCCGACACCGCGGCGAGGGCGGCGCTCCGCCTCGAGGTCGGCTCGGAAGTTCCCGCCATCGGCTTGGATCGGTTGGGGCGAAGTGATACAACTTCGGCATCGCCCTCCCGGGATGTCTTCAGGTTCGGTCGCGACTCGCGCGCCGATCTCTCTCCCGTACCCACACCGATGATCATCCTCCCCCCTCTTCCCACGCCGCTGTCGACGCCCGAAGGGGAGCCGACTCCCACTCCGTGGCCGGTTCTCAATGTCTCGCTCATCGGGATCGTTGATAATGGGGCCGGCAGGAAGGTCGCCTCTTTCATCAAGGATGGAGAAATCCTTCTCGTGGGTCAGCCCGGGCAGGTGCTGGGGAACGCGTTTCGCGTGGTTCGCATCGGCACCGAGTCGGCGGAAATCGAAGAACTCGGATCGGGGCGGATGCGCCGCCTTCCGCTCAAGACAAACTAAGATTGGGAAGTTGAAAATCAGATTGATCGGCCATCGTGGTTCAATTCGCGGAGCACCGCTCCTCTGCCTGGTCTTGCTGCTCGGAGTCTTTTCCGGCGCCTGTGCGGCCGGCCGCGCTTACCGTTCCGGCCAGAGGAACTCGGAGCGCGGCGACTGGGACGTGGCGGTGGCCCGATTCACCCTTGCGCTGAACTCGTCTCCCAAGAACATCTCATACAAGATTGCCCTCGAGAACGCGAGGATTCAGGCCAGTCGCGCTCACGTCGAAAAAGCACGGAAACAGCTTCAAGCCGGGAATCTCGAAAAGGCCATGGAGGAGTATGGGATCGCGGGGGGCTACGACCCTTCTAACGAGGCGGCCCGGAACGAAGTCAAGAGTCTCAGAGCCCGTATCGACAAGCTCGCCGCCGACAAGCGTCAGGCCAGAGAACTCGCGGCTCGACGGCCCACGGATGTCACCCTGCCCGTGCCGTTTCTGTCGCCCCGCTCTCCCGTGCTGATCAAACTCAGCATGACCGCCCCGCTGGAGAAGGTCTATCAGACCCTGGGCACCCTGGCGGGGGTCAACGTGGTCTTCGACCCCGATATGCAGGCAAAAGACCGAACCATCACCGCCAGTCTGACCGGAGTCACCTTTCAGGAGGCCCTGGATCAGATTGGACTGATCAACCGAAAGGCCTATCGCGTTCTCGATCGGAATACGATTCTGATCATCGACGACACCAACCCCCAGACCCGGCAACGCTGGGACGATCAGGTGATGCGGACGTTCTACCTTGAGAACATCGAGGTCAAGGATGTCGAAGCTGTGCTCCGCACCGCTCTGGGACCGCAGGCCAAGGTCACGAAGAACGACGCCACGAATGCTCTGACCGTCATCTCGACGCTGGACGAGATGGCGCTGGCCGATCGGTTCATCCGCTCCAACGACAAGCCCAGGGGAGAGATTCTCGTGGAAGTCGAAATCCTGGAGATCAATCGCACGAAGGCCAAAGAATACGGCCTCCAACTCTCGAATTATCAGGTGGGAGTGGAACTGCAGCCCACCGGAGTCGCGGGCGAAGTTGCGGGCGGACTTACGAACCTGCGGGCCCATCTCCTCTCCTCTCTGAACGCCGCCGACTGGGTCGTTCAGATTCCCTCGGCCCTGTTCGCGAAGTTCCTGCACGACGATTCGACCGTCAAAATACTCTCCTCGCCCAAGGTCCGCGCCTTCGAGGGCAAGAAGGCGACCTTCAATGTCGGCACCGATGTCCCCATCCCCCAGTTTTATCCGGGCTACAGTACGGGAGTTCAGCCCGGCGCGGCCGGAGGATTCGCCGGCGGCAGCACGAGCGCCCAGTATCGGACGGTGGGTGTGAACATGGAGATCGACAAGGCGAGAGTCACGGCCAGCGACGAGGTCACCATGGAATTCAAGGCGGAGTTTTCCCTGATCGGCGAAGACAAGGTCTTTGGCACGGGCCTCAACCAGGTGAACTACCCGCAGTTCCTGAGCCGCAAAATCGAGAATACCCTCCGTCTCTCCGACGGGGTCACTGCCGTCATCGGCGGTCTTCTCCAGGGCCGTGAAGCCCGCTCCCTCAAGGGCGCTATCGGCGTGGAGTCGATCCCTATTCTCAACAAGGTTCTGGGCGGCCACACCAGTAAGGACGAGGAGGTCGAGATCTTGATTTCCCTGACCCCTCACATCTTGCGGGCTCCAACCATTCTTCTCGAAGACGTGGAGCCGCTCTATCTGGGCCTGCGAAACAATCTGCGGATTCCCGGCGTGCGTCCCTTGTTTGGGCCCGCGGAGGTTCCCGCTGAGGGCAATGACCCGACCCCTCCCGACCCGCTCTCTGGGCCGTCGCCGACCCCTCAGAGCGCGGGGACGCCGCGCCCGCAGTCGACGCCGGCAACGCCCCCGGAGGCCCTCCCCACCCCCACACCCCAGGGGAGCCCGGTTCCAGCTCCCTCGGCCGCCGTGCCGACCGAGGATGCGCTTTCCTCCAGATCGGCGTGGGACCGAACCGAGATCCAGATGAAGGTCGGGGAGATCCAGCGCGTGGCCCTGAATCTCTTCAACGCACGCTCGGTCAAGGAAGTGACGATCGTGGTGCGCGCGGATTCGCCCGCTCTCGAGTTTGTGGAGATTGGGCCGGGCCAACTGCTCTCGGTCGATGGCGTCCAGGTTGTCGCGGAAAGGCAGATGACGAGCGCGCGCGCTTCAGCCCAGTTCAATAGGCTCACGCCTCTGGCGGGCGGAACCGGGGCGGTGGCCGTTATCGGCTTCCGGGCCAGCCGGCCGGGGGAGGTCACGATCTTTGTGGAGAGCCTGTCCTTGAGTTCCGGGCAGGAACCGCGCCCGGTTCCTCTGGCCGGAGCCGTTCGTGTTACGGTGGTGCCATGAGTAGCCATTTTGCGGCTTTGCTCCCCGGGGTCCGTGCGGTCTGCGCTCTTCTTCTCGCCGCGCTCCTGCCTGCTTGCGGACAGGCGATCATCACCGCCCCTGTCGGCTCCACGATGGCGATCTCCGTAAACCCGCCATTCATAGCCGCCCAGGGGGATGCCGCGATCGTGTCCGTCCTCGTGATCGAACCCGCGGGAACCCCGGTTCCCGACGGGACCGTGATTCAGTTCTTCACCACCCTCGGAACCATTCAGGAACAGGCCAAGACGAACGACGGGGTGGCCAGAGTGAACCTCATTTCCGACAGTCGGTCGGGGACGGCCAAGGTGACCGCGTTCTCCGGTCCCGCCACGATTTCGGCCGACGTCATCATTGGAGCAACCCGTCCGACCAGAGTCGTGCCCGTCCTGCTCGACGCGCGGATCAATCTTTCGCTGGGGCAAACGATTGGAGACTTCAAGGTGACAGTCTTCGATGCCAACGGCAATCCGGTGTCCCGGGTTCCGGTCCGCTTCTCCGTTCTCGATAATCCCGCCCTGGACACCATCCTGGACGGCCCCGATGTCTTCACCGACAACAACGGCGATGCGGCCAACCGAGTGCAGACGAAGCGGGTCGAGGCGGGAACCATTCGGTTGCGGGCCGAGGTTCTGTCTTCGACCGCCCTCTCGACGGAGTTCACTTTCCCGGTCGTCAAATAGTCTGGAAGCGTGATGCGGCTTTTCGGATTGAGCATTCTGGTCCTCGGGTGCATGGTGGCCGGACCCGCCGGCGCCGACACCCTCTTCCTTCAGACCGGGAAGACTCTCAAGATCACGGCTCTGACTTGTGACGAAAAGACCTGCGTCGCCACCTTGCCGGGCGGAGAAGTGGAAGTCCGCGCCACCGACATCCTGCGCCTGGAGCAAGACGACGACGTGGAATCCGAACCCGCCTCTGCCCCGGCACACGGTTCCGAGGGCCCGGCCTCCAGCCGCGCCCGCTCCATCGAAGACCTGGTGGCCGAGGCGGCCCGGCGCTACTCCCTGCCAAGGTCCCTAGTGCGGGCCGTGGCCAAAGCGGAGTCGGCCCTCGATCCCAATGCCATCTCCTCCAAGGGCGCTCAGGGCGTGATGCAACTGATGCCGGGCACGGCCCGTGATCTGGGCGTCCAGAACAGCTTCGATCCCGGCGAGAACATAGACGCGGGCGCTCGCCTGCTCCGGCTTCTTCTGGAGAAGTACCAGGGCCGAGTTGCCGAGGCGCTCGCCGCCTACAACGCCGGCGCTGGAGCGGTCGCGAAGTACAAGGGCGTTCCGCCCTATCGCGAGACGCGCGGTTACATTCGCACGGTTGTGAAGGACTTCCAGAAGGATGAGACGCAAGGCGCGGCCGCGCCTGAGAAGAAGCGGTGAGTTCTCGGGCTCCCCTCGCGGGCTGGTCGCGCGGGCAGGACGGCTTCTCCATGCCCGCGCTTCTCGCCATGCTGGCCGTTATGGCCATCGCCTTGATGCTGGCCATGCCCTCCTGGCGATACCTCGCCAAAGACGACAAGGAGCAGGAACTCATCTTCCGCGGACGTCAGATCGCCAACGCGGTTGCGCGCTTCCAGCGCAAGAACGGAAACGCTCTGCCTGCCACTCTGGAACAACTGGTGCAGGCGAAGTTCCTGCGCAAGGCCTACAAAGATCCCATGACGCCTGACGGCAAATGGCGCTTCATGCGGCCGGGTGAGGCCGGTCCCGTCCGTCCCGGGGGGGCGGTGAGCGAGGGAGGGCCGGCCCGGCCTACGCCCACGCCCAGGCCCACGCCGTCACCGACCGCGACGCCATTTGGGCGTAGCCCCGGGACCCACACGGGGCCCATTGCCGGAGTCGCAAGCCTGTCCACAGAACGCGGGTTTCGCACGGTGAACGGAACCCAGAACTACAACCAATGGATCTTCGCTCCTAACATCCCGTTCATCGTCGGCGGACGGCCTCTGGTGGGCGCCCCTCCTGGAGGTCCGAATCAAGTGCCCGTTCAGAGCGGCATCCGGGCTCCCGATCTGGAGGCCCCCCGGGTGTCACGGTGAGGGCGAAGGTAAAGGCGGAGGTGAAGACGGAGCCGTAGGCCGAGGTCCGTACGGTGCGCCGAACGGAGACCTTGGGGCAAAGGGAGAAGTGGGGAATGGCGAGGCCGGCGAACCCGGCCCTCGGGCCGGCGCCGTCGAGGGCGGTGACGGTTCAGGTTCCGGGGTCTCTTCCGCTTCCTCCGCCGGGTCGTCGTCCACCGGAGGCAGCGAGGTTCTCGGAGTCGCGAACGGCTGAGGTCTCGATCCCCCGGCGGCCGGTCCGGAGGCGGCCGCGGACTTGGGCACGACGCCCAGAATCATGAGGGACGTGACTCTCTTGCCGGAGAGGTCGAACAGCACCGCATAGTTGAGGTTCTGGCCCTCCAGCAAGCGGAGGAGAGTCTGGGCGACGGTGGGAGTATCGATCACGGCCCCGAAGAGCACGGCGACCGGCCGCGCACCCTCGTAGGTGACCTTGAAGTTGGCGGCACGGGCCAGGGCATCGATGGTTTCGACGAGGGGCGACGCGGCCACCTGAATCCTCACCGAACTTGGACTGATGGTGACCGCGGGAGGGGCGGCCTGCACAGAATCACCAGGGCCTTCGGCCAGGGCCACGGCGAGAACGGTCCATCCGGAGCGACGGAAACCAGCGAGACGAAGGGACCACATACCCGAATACCCGACTAACGCCGCAGGTCGTTCGCGGCTTTCAAGGCGAAGGGTCGAACGGGTAGAAGTGCCAGCGATCGCACGGCCGCGTCCTGAAAGGCCGGCCGGTCTTCCGCGCGGAGGGGCTCGGCCGGCGGACTTTGAATCCGCATGGGATCGGCCCAGGCGCCGTTCCTGGTGATTCCGTAGTGCAGGTGCGGTCCGGTCGCGAGTCCGGTGGCGCCCACGAGGCCGACGAGATCGCTCTGGGAGACGCGCTCACCCGGCCGGACCAGAATCTTGGAGAGGTGTCCGTAGTAGCTGGTGTACCCGTTTGCGTGACGCAGGACGACGAGTTTTCCGTAACCCCCCTGGAAGCCGGCCGAGATCACGGCGCCATGGCCGATTGCCCTTACCGGTGTTCCGTAGCCCGCGGTCAGATCCGTCCCATGGTGCGCTCTGGTGACGTGCAGGATCGGATGGAAGCGACCGCTCGAAAAACTGGAACTGATGCGGGTGAAACGCAGCGGTGATTTGAGGAACGCCTTCTTCAGGGGTTCTCCCGAGGGCTCGTAGTAAGCGGCGTGCCCATCCTGGCCTTCGAATCGCACCGCGCGCAGCGGCCGGCCCGAGTTCACGAATTCGGCGGCCAGGATCTTTCCGTATCGTCGCAGTTGGCCGTCGAGATAGAACTTCTCCACGGCCACGCGGAATGTGTCGCCTCGCCTTATCGCGGTGTTGAAGTCGATGTCCCAGGCGAAGATCTCGGAGAGTTCCATCGCGAGCTCATCCTTCTCGCCCATGGCGTCGATGGTCTCGAAAAGGCTGGATTGGATCGTGCCGGAGGCTGTCCCCACCCGAATTTCGTACTGCCGGGAGGCGATGTCCGAGTGGAGCTCCCGGCCGCGCCTTGAGACGCGGAGGGTCCGGAGTTCATCGATGGCGTAGGCGAAGGTGCGGAATTGTCCATCCTCGGTCAACGACAGGCGGAACGGCTGACCGGGCTTGACGCTGCCAAGGTCGTAGTCCGGTCGCGCCGCCTCGACCAGATCGTGAATCGCCCGATTGCCGACCAGAGCCGACAAAGCAGAAGCCAGCGTCTCTCCCTGCTCGATCTCGCCCCGGACGATCGAGACGCGAGGCGTGACCGCGGCGACGGCCAGCGACTCGGAGCCACCCGACAAGAAGACCAGATCCACGGGCAGGCCGACGAGGGCCGCCGCGATTACCAAACAGAAAGAGGTCTTCTTCAAGGTCTTCTTACGCCCTGTCCTTCATTATAGGCTCCGCGAACCGCCCGGGCTCTCGGCGCGAGCATCCCGGATCCAATAAGCTGACAGGATGAACGTCTCGACTGTGGCCGTCCCCTCCGTCCTCGAAACCTTTCCCATGGGCGACCCCTCGCTCGAGACGATCCGGGAGAAGGTGCTCGGCGGTCGCCGTCTTTCGTTTGAAGATGGTGTCGCCCTCTACCGGTCCCACGACCTGCTCGGTCTGGGTCGCCTGGCCAATCATGTGCGAGAAGCGAAGCACGGGGATATCGCCTACTTCGTCTGCAACACTCATATCAACCATACCAACGTGTGCGCGGCCACCTGCGACTTCTGCGCTTTCGCGGCCAGGACGGGTGAGGCTCGCGCATACACCATGACTCTCGACCAGGTTTTCGCGGATGTTGCGAAACAACCCAAAGCCTGCCGGGAAGTCCATATCGTCGGCGGCCTCCATCCCGACCTTCCCTTCCAGTACTTCATCGACATGATGAAGGGGATCAAGCAGATCCGCCCCGACATCCACGTCAAGGCCTTCACTGCGGTCGAGATCTTCTTCTTCCACAAGCTCTACAAGAAGTCGGTTCCCGAAGTCCTGCAGACCCTCAAGGACGCGGGCATGGATTCGATGCCGGGTGGGGGCGCCGAGATCTTCGCGAAGGAGACCCGCAACAAGATCATCAAGGGCAAGGCGAACGGCGAGCAGTGGCTCGAGGTCGCCCGAGAGGCCCACAAGCTCGGGATTCCCAGCAACTGCACGATGCTCTACGGTCATATCGAAACCATCGAAGACCGGGTGGACCATTTGATGCGTCTGCGCGAACTCCAGGACGAGACGAGCGGTTTCGTCACCTTCATTCCCCTGGCGTTCCAGCCCTGGGAAGCGCCGGCCATGAAGCTGCCCGAGACCACCGGCTTCGAGGATCTGAAGGCCATCGCGGTCGCGCGTCTGATGCTCGACAACATCCCCCACATCAAGTCGTACTGGATCATGATCGGTCCGCGGGTAGCCCAGATCGGCCTGTCCTTCGGCGCCGACGATCTCGACGGCACGGTCACCGAGGAGAAGGTCGCGCACGACGCCGGCGCCCCGACCTCTCAGTCGTTGTCGGTGGAGGAACTGTGCCGCCTGATTCGAGAAGCGGGCCGGCGGCCCGTGGAGCGCGACACCGTCTTCAACACCATCAAGGAGTGGTAGACGGAGCGGAAACCGGGAAGGGAACGGGTCGCAGGGCCACCCACGGGGGGAGGCCGCGGGAGAGGATATTGCTGGCGAGATACCGCGTCTGGTCGACGGCAAGCGAGACGAAGAAGGCCTGGGGCGCCGATCCTTCCGTCGCCTTGACTCGCTTCTGCGCCTCGTCTGACCACTGGAGAACCCCGCGCACGTCCTTTCTCAGGCTGGCATCCAGCATGTTCGCGTAGGCCTCGGTGTAGCCAAAGCCCAACCGGGAGAAGGCGACCCGGCTGCGGAACTTCTCGCTGTCTTTGGCGGCGAGTTCTTCCGCCTCATGGAGAATGACGGCGGCCTGGGCGACCAGAGCGGGGGTGAACATCGACAGCCAGGCGTAGCCGCGATCTCCCGCCGCGCCCGTGTTCTGCATGGCCCCCTCCCAGAGGTCGAAGTATCGGCGCATGGGAGCGCCGGCCCGACCATAGAAACGGGAGAAGTAATCGGCGAGGAGCGCGTCAACGTCCCGTGAAGGGTCCTCGACCAGCTTGGCGGCGACGTAGAAGTTGATTCCCTGGTTGGCCCAATTCTGCTGGGTCTCGCTCGTGAATCGCTCGATTCCGAGTTTCTTGAAGAGGGGAATGTCTCGACGGATCGAATGCACGATCGGCCAGGGAGTGAAGGCGAAGAAGTGCCCGTAGTAATCGTAGACGCCGACATGCTTCGTGAGCGCCGCCCATCCCTCGAGATAGTCCAGGTATCGGCGATTGGATTCGCAGGACGGATCCTCGATGGCGTGAACATGGCAGAACTCCCAGGGCATGTGGGCGACCGCGGTGACGTATTCCGCTTTCGGTCTTGCCTTCTGGGGGGGGGCGATGTGGTCGGCATAGGCGTAGATTCCCACCTGCTTGCCGGGGTTCGTCTTCTCCAGGTGGGTCAGGACATCGTTGGCGTAGTGCACGAAGCGATCGGCCAGGGTTCCATCCGTGACCCCGTAGAGCGCGTCGACCTTTCGGCACCGGTCGCACTGGCACCAGCCGCTCCCGTCATTCGGACTGATGGAGAAGAGCGGAGAATCCGGATTCGCTTTGAAGTACCGTTGCGCGGCCTCGGCGCTGAGGCGGACCACCTCTGGGTTGCTGGAGCACAACTGGGTGCTCGACCCGCGTTTGCCGCCGACGAGGGCGAACATCTCGGGGTTCTGGTCGAAGGTTTCCCTGGTGTAGGGGTGGATGTTGTACCAGTTGTGCCCGAAGCTTATGGCTTTGCCGACTTTGACCCGCATTCGGAGCTCCCAGTCTTCCGCACCCGGACTCCCCGCCCAGGTGAAGCCGCTCACCGATGGGAAAGCCGGGTTCTTGACCAGGGACAACTCCGGGACGGGAATGGTCTTCTGGGGAACAACGTCTTCCCCCAGGGCGGTCGGCATGAACCAACGGACGCCCAGAGCACGTTCGATGAAGTCGTAGGTTCCGTAGAGTGTCCCTCGCGGCGAGCCGCCCATGATCGTGACCGCTCGGCCGCCGCTCTGAATGGCGTACCCGTCTTCATGGACAATCTGGGTCGCCGGATTCCCGCCCGCCTTGATGCCCAGGGGCGACACGGCGAGACGGATCTCCACCCGCTCGGTCAGGGGCGCGCCCTCGGTGCGGATCCGGAGTTCGGCGCCCGACGTCTTCTGGACGTAGGTCTGGAGTTCCATGGCCGCGCGCCGCACCTCGGGGGGAGCGCCCGCAGGAACGACGATGCTGGCGCCCGCCTGGCCATTGAGAACGATGGTTTCCGTGCAGCCGGCGAGAAAGAGGGTCAGCCCACCACCGAGGCCCAACCGCATCAGACGCGGCCAATAACGAAAGTCCGGAGCAATAAGGCCGGCGCGCGGTGTCCTCATCGGGAACACCTTATCCAATTGTGGCGCGAGACCTGCCTGACCGCGCGGCTCTTCACCGATGCGGAATGAGGTTCGCGCCCACCTTCTCAGCGTTGAACCGGTATCGCCGGGGCACGCGCGCGCCTACCCCGGTGAGAATCTGCCAGGCGTTGGTGCCGGCCCAATCGGCCATGTCCCAGGCCGAGGGCGCATCGCCGAACACCGTGACTTCGTCGCCAACCGTCAGGTCCGGCGCATCCGTGGCGTCGACCATGGTCAGGTCCATGCACACCGTTCCCGCCACCGGCAAGTCGATCCGGCCGCAGCGCACCATCCCTCGTTCGCGCATGGCCTCCGTTCGCGCAACTCCGTCCGCGTATCCGGCATTGATGGTAGCGATCCGGCTTTCTCTCTTCGTCACGAACCTTCCGCCGTAACTGACCTTTGTGCCTGGGGGGACGGTCTTCAGGAGCGCCACCCGCGCCCGAAACTCCATGGCGGGTCTGACCGGGATCTCGGGCGAGAAGGGACGTGGGGCCAGGCCGTAGAGGAGAAGCCCTGGCCGCACCGCGGTGTGAGTGTCGCGTGAGAAGGCCATCCCCGCGCTGTTGGCGGCGTGAACGAGTCTGGGTCTCACTCCCAGGGTCTCGAGGCGAGCGATCCCTTCCTCGAAAACATCAAGCTGTCGCGCGGTCGCGATCGGATCTTCGTCGGCCACGGCCAGATGGGTCATCAGTCCTTCGATATGGACATCACTCATCTCCTCCAGCCGGTGGATCATCGGCTCGATCTCCCGAATGGGAAATCCCAGTCGGGACATCCCGGTATCGATCTTGACGTGAACATTGAGACGGCGTCCCTCCTCGCCTTGGGGCTGCGCCGCGATAGCGTCTATTTGCTCGTGGGTGGCGATCACCGGAGTCAACTCGAACTCGAGAACGTCTTTGAGTTGCGGCGGCGAGAAACCGGTCAGAACCAGCAAGGGGGCAGTGAGTCCCGCCTGGCGCAGGGCGACGGCCTCATCCACATAGGCCACCGCGAACATGGCCACCCCGAGCGGCTCCAGGACGCGCGCGACCGCCACCGCCCCGTGGCCGTAGGCATCGGCTTTCAAGACCGGGATCATCCCGCGCGCGCCCACGTAGGCCTGGATGGCCCGATAGTTTTCCTGGATGCGGTCGAGATCGACCCAGGCCGTCGCGGGATGGTGAGACAGCCAGGCGTCGGTCATGGAGTCGGCGTCTCCCCGGGAGTTCAGTACCCGGAGTCGCCGCCAAAACCGGAGGCATAATCCTCGGGCGCGCGGTTCTCGAAGCGCGTGAACTCGCGCAGGAAGACGAGGTTGACGGTGTCCGTGGGCCCGTTCCGCTGCTTCGCGATGATGAGCTCGGCGGCGCCCCGATTCTCTTCGCTCGGTTTGTACACCGACTCGCGGTAGATGAACATCACCACATCCGCGTCCTGTTCGATGGCGCCCGATTCCCGGAGGTCGGAGAGTTGAGGTCTTCGATCGGTGCGAGCCTCGGGGGCGCGGGAGAGCTGGGATAGCGCCAATACCGGAACTTCAAGTTCTTTGGCGAGCCCCTTGAGGGAGCGGCTGATCGAAGAAATCTCCTGCTGTCGATTCTCGACCCGCCCGCCCGAGCCCATGAGCTGAAGGTAGTCCACCACCACCAGTCCGAGGCCGTGCTCCGCCTTCAGTCTCCGGCACTTGGCGCGCAGCTCGAGCGGGGTGAGGAACGAGGCGTCGTCGATGAACAGAGGCAGTTTGTGGAGGTCGGCCCAGGCGGTCGTGAGTTTGCCCCAGTCGGCATCTCGCAATTGACCGCGGGTGACCAGACCCGATTCGATCCGCGCCTCCGCGAAGATCAGCCGCTTGACCAACTGCTCCTTCGACATTTCAAGCGAGAAGATCGCCACCGGTTCGGCGGTGGCCTGCGCGGCGGTGCGCGCGATGTTGAGAGCGAACGAGGTCTTGCCCATGGAGGGTCGGGCCGCGAGGATGATGAGGTCGCTCTTCTGGAAACCGCTGGTCAGCCGGTCGAGGTCCACGAAACCGGTGGGAACCCCGGTGATCGTGTCTTTCGAGAGGGCCAGTTTCTCGATCGCCTCGAATGTGGTCTTGATGAAGTCCCTGACCGGAACGAGCCCGGCACGGATCTTTCGCTCCGCAATGGCGAAGATCGCCTGCTCGGCGCGGTCGAGGATCGCGTCCGCGGTGTCCTGGGCAAGGGTGGCCTCCTGGGCGATGCGCGACGAGGCATGGATCAGATTCCGGAGGACCGAGGCTTCGCGGATGATGCGACTCCAGGGCAGAACGTTTTCAAGACGGGGAACCCCTTCGACCAGGCCCGCGAGGTAGGCGACTCCGCCGGCCGCCTCGAGGCTCTGGCTGCGCGTGAGTTCGTTCTTGAGGGTGACGAGGTCGATGGGCTCGCTCTTCTCGGCCAGGATCGCCATGCCCTCGAAAATGCGACGATGGGCGTCGCGGTAGAAATCCTCCCGGGTCAGAACCTCCGCCGCGGAATTGAAGGCCTGATTGTCGACCAGAATGGCGCCCAGCACGGTGCGCTCCGCGTCCGCGTTGTGGGGCAGGGAGAGACCGCTCGAAACTCCAGGGAGTCCGCTCCCGCTTGAAAACGCCGTGGTCGCCATGGTGGACGTTCCCGAGGATAAGCCCGCCCGACGGGCCGCTTCCCCTTCGGGAGTTGCGCGCGGCGCGGGGCGTGGCCTTGTCCCCTTAGGCTTCCTTGGTCACCAGGAGACGGATGGTGGTTTCCACCTCGGGATGGAGGCGGACCTTGATCGTGTGCTCGCCCAGTTTCTTGATGGGCTCTTCGAGAGAGACCTTCCGCTTTTCCACCTCGAAGCCCTTGGCCTTCAGGAGATCGGCGATGTCGCTCGATGACACCGAGCCATAGAGGTTGTCTCCATCGGCGACGCGCCGAGGCACCACGAAACGCATCCCGTCGATTCTCTTGCCCAGTTCCTCGAATACCGCTTTCTCCTTCGCGAGCTTGAGGGCATTCTCCTTGCGCTCCTTTTCGATGCGCGCCTTGTTCTGCGGAGTGACCGCCAGGGCTTTGCCTTGGGGGAGGAGGAAATTGCGGGCGTACCCTTCGGCCACCTTCACCACGTCGCCGCGGCGTCCGAGCGATTCCCAGTCTTCACGAAGAATGACTTCCATTTTTTGTTACCTCAAGAGAAAGTACGGAAAGGTTAGTTCGAAGGGGGGGCGGGCGCCTGGCGGTTCGCCAATCGGTTCCTGAAGTCGAACCATTGATCGAACAGGCCGAGGAGAGAGAGGAGCACGGCCCAAGGACCAAGCAACGTGGCGAGGACGAGAAGCGACCGCATGAGTCCGCTCGAAAAGAGCCGGGCCAGGCCGAAGCAGAAAACGGACAAGCCCTGAAGCAGGAAAAGGAAGAGTGTCGCCACCAGGCCGTTCCAGGCAACCGTGGCGAGCCCGGGGGCGAGGAGAAGTGCGCCGGAGGCCACGAAAGCCACCACCAGGGTCAGGGGCCAGCGTAGACTCAGAAGTTCGTTTTTCGGAAACCGGTCGTCACCGCGCAGACTGACAAGCCCGCCCAGGGCGATGGCATTCAGGGCCACGATCGTGGCCGCCGAAACCACGCACAAGGACGGGTAAAGGGCCACCACCCCCGCGCGTACCCGCTCGATCGTGGTCTTGGCTTCCTGACCCTCGAGTTGCGCCTGCCGGGCCCATTGGTCGAAGGCGGCCTGCACCTGGGGGGAGCGCAAGGTGGCCTCGATGGGTGCTGCCCCTTCCGCGAAGAAGGCCATGAGGCCCTCGGTGGCGAGCACCAGGAAGCCGGCGGCGCAGCCCATGATCACGCTCCGCCGCCGCGCCAGGACTTCTCCAGCCACCAAAGCCCAAAGTCCGAACAAGACACCGAAGCCCATGGCCGCTTCCGACGAGTCGGCGATGGTGAGCAAAACCATAGCGATGACGCAGGCCAGCACCGCGTGCTGGAGGCGGCCGGAAATCCTGGCTATCACAAGCGGTAAAGCGGAGAAGAGGCCCAGGACGGCCAGAGGAAGGGCCAGAAAAGGCACCTGAGCGGACAGTCGGGGAAGGAGGAACAAAAAGGCGGCCACGGATCCGGCGAAAACGGGCAGCCAGAACGGCGCCGGCGCGGACACCGGGACGGTCATCTTCGGTCCTTCGAAAGACAAGAGTCCTAAGCGGTGTCGCCCGACTGACCCTTGGACTACTCGGTGGAGTACGGGATCAGAGCCATTTGGCGAGCGCGCAGAATGGCGGTCCGGACCTTGCGCTGGCACGGGGCGCAGGTTCCGAACATCCTTCTCGGGAGGATCTTGGCGCGCTCGGGGATGAAAGCGAGCAGAAGCTTCGTATTCTTGTAGTCGACATAGTCGACTTTCTCGGAACACAGCTTGCAGGTCTTGCGTCGCCTGAAGAACCCGCCTCCCTTGCCGCCGGGCCCCTTGGCGCCGCGTTCTCCACGTTCGCCGCGTCCTTCGCCGCCCGGGCCGCGTCCTTCGCCGCTCCGGCCCCTGAATTCAGGCGTTTCCATGTCGCTCATTGCGCACCTCCCTCGAAGGCCCGGTCTTTCTCACGAACGCTCGCGCGTCGCGTCGACTCCTTCTTGCCGCGGATCGTTTTCTTGCGATCGGCCTTCTTGATTTCCGCGTCGATGCGGATGGCGAGGAAGCGGAGGATCCCGTCGGTCACGCGCATGCGGCGCTCGACTTCACTGATCGAGCTTCCCGGCGCATTCGCGATCATCAGCACGTAGCTGCCCTCGCGGTTCTTGCCGATAGGATAGGCGAGGCGCTTCTTGCCCCACTTTTCGACCTTCTCGACCGTGCCGTTTTCCTTTTCGATGAAACCCTTGATGGTTGCGGTCAGGGTGTCGACTTCTGCTTCTCCGAGATTCTGTTCGGCGATGAACAGAATCTCATACTGTCTTTGACTCACGTGTTCAGGATCTCCTTATGGATCGAGTTTGGAAGAGCCGCTTTTGCCGGAACGGATGCCGGGGCTCTTGGCCACGACCTGGCGACTTGCAGCAAGGAGTGTTGGTTTTTTGGTGCGGCCGGCGATTCTAACCGGTTTGCCGTCTATTCGGGTTGCCCCTTAGCACCGTTAAAGGTATTCATCGCCTCTTCAACCCCGTTCTGGACGATCGCGAAAACGGCATCGGCGGCTCGGGAAACCATTTCCTGGACCCGGAGAACCTCGCCGTCGCCGAATTCCGACAGCACGAAGCCGGCCAGATCGAGGACCGGTTCGGAAGTGCCGATGCCGAACCGGAGCCGCACGAATTCTTCAGTGCCGATCGACTCGATGATCGAGCGCAGGCCGTTCTGGCCCCCGTGGGAGCCCCGGGGTCTGATCCTCAACGTTCCCAGCGGCAGGGCCACATCGTCCGAAATCACCACCAGGCAATCAGGCTCGACGTTGAACCATCGGAGCGCCGCCTCCACCGCCGGCCCGGACCGATTCATGAAACCCTGGGGGGTCATCAGAACCACCCTCTCGCCCGCGATTTCGGTCTTCACCGCCCAGGCATCCTCAATCTGTTCCCGGGCGCCGAGCGGGAGGCGCTGCGCCAGTTCATCGATCACCATGAACCCGGCGTTGTGCCGCGTTCGCCGGTACTTTTCGCCCGGATTGCCAAGACCAACGATCAGGCGCATGGCCCCTTACTTCTTGTCTTTCTTGACGTCCTTTCCTGCAGCGGGGGCGGCTATGGCCACCTTGCCGGGAGCGACCTCACCCTCGAGGGGAGCCTTGCCCTTCTTCGCGACCTCGGGTTCGGCCGCCACGGTGGCCCCCTCCACCGCAACTGCCGCCACTTCCTCTTCGTGCTTCGTAACGACCTGGACCACGAGAAGGTCACCGTCGGTTATGAGCTTGACCTTGGCGGGCATGGCCAGCGCGGACACTCGAACACCGCTGTTGATTTCGAGGCCGGAGATGTCCACCACGAACTTCTTCGGGATGTCGAGGGGCAGGCAGGAGACCGTGATTTCGCGGGTCACGAACTCGAGAAGACCGCCGTGGGTCTTCACCCCGACGGGCACGCCCTTGAGTTCGATATGGACTCTGACCTGAATCGCCTTGTCGAGCGCCACTTCGTAGAAGTCGGCGTGGAGGAACTCGGGCCGCACCGGGTGGACCTGATATTCCTTGAGAATCACCTTGCGCTTCTGGCCGTCCAGTTCCAGGTCGACCAGAGTGTTTTCGGCGGCACCCGTCTTGAAGACGGCCGCGAGTTCGCGCGGGGAGACGCTGATGGAGACGCTCTCCGTCTGGGGCGCGTACACGACGGCGGGAATGCGGCCCCGGGCTCGGAGACGGCGGGCTTCATTCTTGCCGCGCTGGTTGCGGGCTTCGGCTGCGACAACAATATCTGACATTGGCTTCTGGTCTTCGATTCTGATGGACACCGCCCCGGAAACCGGCTCTTCTCAAGGGGTTCCGAGGCGGCATCAAATGAAGAGGCTGGTAACGGACGCTTCTTCGTGAATATTCTGGATGGCCTTGCCCATCAACTCTCCGACGGGCAGAACAACAATCTTATCCGATTTTCGCTCCGGCTTCTCTTCGATGGAGTCGGTCACGATCAACTGCGAGATCCGGCTGGCGTTGATGTTGCGGACCGCGTTCCCGGAGAGGACGGCATGGGAGGCGGAGGCGAGGATCTTTCCCGCCCCCGCGTGGAACAGGGCCTCGGCCACCTTGCACAGCGTCCCCCCCGTGTCCACGAGGTCGTCGACGATCAGGACGGTCTTTCCGGAGACGTCGCCGATGACATTGTGGACCTCGGCCACGTTCGCGGTTTCACGCCGCTTGTCGACGATGGCGAGGGTGGCCCCGAGCCGTTTCGCGTAGGCGCGGGCGCGTTCGACCCCTCCCGCGTCGGGCGACACCACGCAAAGATCCTCGAGGGCCATCTGGGCCACGTGATCGATGATGACGGGAGCCGCAAAGAGGTGATCGACCGGCACATCGAAGAAACCCTGGATCTGAGAAGCGTGAAGGTCCATGGTGAGGACCCGGTTGCAGCCCGCGGTGGTGATGAGGTTCGCCACGAGCTTCGCGGAGATGGGCACGCGCGGCCGGTCCTTGCGGTCCTGCCGGGCGTAGCCATAGTAGGGAATGACCGCGGTGATTCGGGCGGCGCTGGCGCGCCGGAAAGCGTCGATCATGATGAGCAATTCCATCAGGTGCTCGTTCACGGGCGTCGACGTCGACTGCAGAACGAAGACATCCCGGCCGCGGACGTTCTCTTCGATCTGGAACCAGACCTCGCCGTCGAGAAAGCGCGAGAGATGAACTTTTCCAAGAGGCACGTTCAGATAGCGGGAGACCGATTCACCTAAGGACCGGTTGGCGTTCCCAGTGAAGATCTTGATGTCGTGAGGAGGTCGAACCATGGCGACTGTGTCCTGTTCTGAGGACCCTTCTTCAATCAAAGGGGAAAACGGGTGAGGTCTCTTGGCTGGGGCGGAAGGATTCGAACCTTCGGATGCGGGATTCAAAGTCCCGAGCCTTACCGCTTGGCGACGCCCCAGTGGCGAAGAGAACGAGAGGGCGGAAGCTTAGCGAAGAAGTCAGGCAGACGCTTCGCGCCCGCGGCGGCCCAACCTGACGGGAGGCGGTATCTCGAACCGCCTCTCATACGATTCGTTCGAAACGAAGGAGCAGTGCACGCTCCGAAGGCCGAGGGCCTGAAGGGCAGCGGCGGCGCTCTTCGCCGACCCTCTCTCATCGAACAGGAGGAAGAAGGAGGAACCGCTTCCGGACATCGTGGCCAGACTCGCTCCCGCCGAACGGGCCACCAGGCGCACCCGTCGACGGAGAGCCGCGAGGGGAGGGCTTTCAGCCACCGCCGACCGTTCCAGGTCGTTGCGAAGCGTCCTGAACCGTGCGGTCTTGCCGTCGAAACCGCCCTTCTCGATCCGGCGGAGAAGTCTTTCGATCCCCGAGGGGGCTTGTGAAATCGATTCAGCGGTCTCGAATCGCCGGAAAACCGCGGCGGTCGAAACGGCGGTGGGGCCGGGCACGAGCAGAACCGCCCCGGCCAAGCGGATGTTCAGCGGGAACACCTCATCTCCGCGGCCCAGACCGAGAGCCAGGCCGCCGTGAAGGAAGTAGGGCACGTCGGCTCCAAGAGTCTTCGCCACGCTCAGCAAGCCGCTTTGACTGAGGCCCAGCCCCCACAAGAGGTCGAGGGCCCGCAGGACCGTGGCGGCGTTGCTGCTGCCCCCTCCAAGACCTCCGCCGACCGCGATGCGCTTCCGCACCCTGATCGAGACCCCGGTTGCTTTCGGGCCCGCGAGATCCTGCATCGAGACTGCGGCCCGATGGGCGAGGTTCGTCTCGTCGTTCGGCACGCCGGCATGATCGGAGAAAACATGGACTCCGGCTCGCGTTTTCGCGATCTCCACGACGTCGTGGAGACTCAAGGTCGCGAAGAGCGTTCTCAACTGGTGATAGCCGTTCGGCAGTCTTCCGATCACCTCGAGGCCGAGATTGATCTTGGCGAAAGACCTGAAGCGCCTCGGTCTCACCGTCTGAGCCCCAATCGGTCGCTCATCTCCCTGAGGGTCAAGGAGCGGCCCCGGGGTGAGCCGAACTCGAAGGCACGAGCCGGGGGAGGCGCAATCTCCGGGTCTTCGAAGGTCAAGGAGAGTTTGCTGCCTCTTGATGCGCGCAGGATCACCTGGGCGGGAAGGTCGCGGTCGAACCGCCACGTCGCCTCCATGGTCTGTGGCGGTGTTCCCAGCAAGGCGCCGGCCAGATCCTGGGGCTCGAGGTCGATTCCAAAAAGGTCGTTCATGGTGTCGTGGGTCGCCGGTCCCTCGAACATCGCGTCCTCGCCCGGGAGGTCGGCCCGCAGAGACCCGTCCCTGGTGACCAGGAGAAAACGGAGTCCGGTTCCCTCCGGAATCTCGATGCGTAGCGAGGCGGGCCGGGCCACTCCGAAGACGACGCGCGCCGAAAATCTGCCCCGGGGGCCGGAGAGGGTCATGCGGCCCGAAGCGGAAAGCCCGCTTGCCCGCTGCAATACCGCGATCTCGTTCGGTGCTGCGATATGGCCTCGGGCCGCGCAGCCACCCAGGGACGACCCCAGCAGAAGGATCGCGGCCCTGCGAACGACCGAGCCAGCCCTCAAGGTCTTTTTTGGGCGGCCTGCGACAACGCCCGAATCTTCTCGTTCACCAGGGTGCGATCGAGATCTCCGTCTTCGTCCTCTCCGAGGAGGGAGAGGCGCAGATACTTGAGGGCCTCCGCCTGGTCGCCCTTGGCGGCGAGGATCAAGCCGAGATGGGCGAGCACCACCGCGTTCTTCTCCTGGGATTGGATGGCCTTGCGCACGGCAGTTTCGGCCTCACCGTTCCGGCCCAATCGATGAAGCGCCCAGGCCAGGCTGTCAAGATACGAGCCGTTGTCCGGATCGGCCGCGAGCGCTCGCTGGATGAAAGCCAGGGCTTCGTCGACCCTGACATTTCGATCAGCGTTCATATAGCCGAGATAGTTGAGGGTGATGGCGGAGTCGGGCGCCACCGCGAGAGCCTTTCTAAAGACCGCTTCCGCCTCGTCGAACTTCTTCTGACGTTCGAGAACGGAGGCGAGGCCGAAGAGGCCGCGCACATTCTTGGGGTCGCTAAGGGCGACGCGAGCAAACAGCTCGCGCGCGCGTTCCAGGTCTTTTCCTCGCTGATGAAACTCCGCAGCGGCCAGGGTGTCGTTGGGCTCGTCTTTGCCGGCCGCGACCGCCGCCTCGACGATGGCTACCGCCTCCTTCTTGTTCCCGGCACCTCTGAGCGCGTACGCCTCGAGGAAGACCAGGCCGGTTTCGTCCTTGAAGGCGGGCTCCGCCCTGGCCGCCCGCGCCTCCTTGAGGGCCCGGTCGAAATCCCCGGCCGAGATGAGGGCGTCAATGCGATAAGTCACGAGAGAGCGGTCGGGCTCCTGGCTCGCACTCGCCGCTTCGCCGAAGGCCTCGGCCGCCTCCTTGAACTGACCGAGCCTCTGGCGCACCATTCCTGTATGGGCCCAGAAGACACGGTTGTTTCGGGCGATGCTGTCCGCGTCCTCGCCCGTGGTGTTTCGGCGGATCAGCGCGTTGAGCTTCCCGAGGGCATCATCGAGCGAGCCCTTCTGTTCCAGGAGGGTCACCACGAGGAAAGCCGCCTTGAGATCCTTGGGGTCGGACGCCGCGAGGCTCGACGCGATCTCCAAGGATGCGTCAAGAAGGCGCAGCTCTTTCAGTGCTCGAGCCTTGAGGTCGAGGGCGAACCGGTTGCTCGCGTCCTGCCTGAGCATCTCCTCGGAGATCGCCAAAGCCTCCCTGCCCCGGCGCGCCTCGAGCAGGAGTTCGCCGATCTTGAGCCGGGTCAAGAGGTCCTTGCTGTCGATCTTGGCCGCCGCTTCGTAGTGTCTAAGCGCCTCCTCGGGCTTGCCCGTTTGTTGCTTGAGGTCGCCGAGGAGCTGGAGGAGGTGGGCGTTTTGCGGATCGGCTTGGATCGCCGTCTCAAGGGCCTGGACGGCGCCTGGGGCGTCGCCCGTGGCCATGGACAACGAGGCCACCTGCACGAACGCGTCCACGTCGCGGGGATCCGCTACCGACAGCCGCTTCCAGCTGGAGAGCGCTCCTTTGGCGTCGCGCAGCGCGGAATAGAGCCGGGTCAGGTCACGCAGGGGAGTTGGGTCGTTTGGATCAAGGCTCACGGCCGTCTCGTATTCGCGCACGGCGAGGCGCAGTTCGCTCTCGCCGCCCCCGGACTGACCGTAGAACTGATGAACCTGACCCGCAAGACTACGCAGGTCGGCGCGGTTGGGCGCTATCCTGATGGCTTGGTCGACCGCGGCCACGGCCAGGCCGAAGCGTCCCGCGTCCATCTGGATCTTGGCGATCTCGGCCTGGGCTTCCGCCGCCTGTGGATCTGCTTTGAGCGCCTTCTGCAGGACTTTGAGGGCGTCATCCGCCTTCCCTGCCTCGCGAAGGGACAGCGCTTCCAGGAACAGGCCGTAGGCGGCGGACTGACTTGAGGCCCCCCCACCCGATTGCGTCAGAAGAGCCAGCACCAGCAGAGGAAGGGGCGTCATCGTCCGTGATTGTGACACGCACCAGATGCTTTCAAGAAGAACGGCTGATGAGGTTTGAGGAGGGTCGAGCCCTGCCTCAAACCCCATTCGGCTTCCGGCTAGGCCGCGGTGCGGTCCCGAAGCCGATGCTGCTCGCAGATCGCGGCTTTCAATCGGCGGACGGCATCGCCGCCGCCGTCGCCGGCCCGGAGGAGGTCGAAGAACTTTCGTCCGCCCTGATCTCCAAAGGGGCGGGAGGGCAGGGTGACCCCTGGTTCGCCAGTTTCGTTCCGCCACAGACTGAAGCCCACGAGCTTCAGGCCGGCGAGGAGTCCGTCCTCCGCCTCAAACACGATCTCGGCCTCGGCGATCAGATGCCTCGGGCCATTTTCCCGGCTATTGAAATCGATACGCATGTTTCTTTCTCCACTTATGGTTGATGTTTTGCAGCCTTGTCCAGGCGTCACAACGGCACCTGAGTCGGCGTGGACCGGCCCGGATGCCTGGGAGAGAAACAGTCTGGCGATGGGCGTCCCGGTTTCGGGGACGTTCGCGACGCTACGTCGATCCGGGTCGGGATCGGGTCCATGAGCTCATGGAAAACTTGCCCTGGATCGATCTGTCGGTCTATAAGAATGACGGATGCAAGAGTCGTTCCAGGAAAAGCGTCGGGCGAGCGCCCTCCACTCGCGCCCCAAGTGGGTGCCGCGAACCCTCGCCCTGATTGTCGTTACCGGCGTCGTCGCGGCCGTCCTCTTCTCGCTGCGAAGACCGCATGCGCCCTCCGGGCAGGCCCAGCCGTCCCTTTCTCCTGGACCTCCCCAATTGGAGGCGGCCCAGACGCCATCGGGTTACGCCCCGCCCGATCCCCGGGCCGACAAGCTCGAGGCCCTCGTCTTCGAGTCGTTCAGCGCATCAGGCAAGAAAGGGCTGGAACTCCAAGCCGGCGGTTCCTCCGGGCGGGAGACCGAACGGCGCTTTCTCGACACGGTCAAGGCCCGAATCCCGTTTGTGTCGCAGGGCCGGTCGGCCACTGTCGAAATCGTGGCCGATCACGCGCAGCATGTCGCCAGTCGTCCCTCGGCGCTGTTTCAGGGCCACGTGAAGATGACGACCGACGACGGGCTCGTCCTCTTGACCGACGAGCTCTTCTACGATGGCTACGATGGTCGCGCCCAAAGCGAGCGCCTTGTGACCTTCACTCGAAAAGACGTTTCCGGAGAGGCCAAGGGCATGCTCTACGAGGCGTGGAGCGACTCGATCACCTTCTTCCAGGACGTGAAGATCCGACTGAGGGACCGGGACGATCCGCCCGCGGACATCGACGCGGATTCCGCGTGCCTTTCCCGTGAACGGAACGCCCTTTTTCTCGAGGGTCATGTACGGGTCAGCCAGGGGGCGAACCGCGCGCAGTCCGGGTCCCTGGAACTCTACTTTGGCGAAGACAAGGCCATCTATCGGGCGCTCTTTCGGGATGGCTTCGAACTGGTGGCTCAAGGGGACACCGCCGCCCTCGGTTTTTCCTTCCCGCGAGCGAGCGGGCGCAGGACGATCCGGGGGCGCCGGCTCGAGATGACCTTTGGGGAGGGCCGAGCGCTCGAAGAAGTGTCGGCCGGGCCCGACGCGGTGATGATCGTAGAGCCCGGGCCCGACGATCCGCCGGAGCGCCGGGAAATGCGAGCCGACGCCTTGATCTTCAAGTTTGCCCCGAACGGGAAGTTGCGGCAGTACCTGGGCAATTTCGGAACGAGCGTGCGCTTTGTTCCCCTCGACCCCGGCACGGTCGATCTCAGGTCCATCTCCGCCACCTACTTCTTCGCCAATCTGGACCCCGAAACGGGCGAGGCGGAGACCATCGTGTTCAACGAGCACGTAGTGTTCGAGAGGAAGAACCAGCGAGGCCTTGGGGCCAAGGCTGAATTCAGCGAAAAGACCGCGCGCCTGACCGTTTCCGGGGGGGCGGCCATCGAAGACTCGGCCGCGCGAGTGTCCCTTCTCTCTTCCATCATCGACCTGGACACCCGGAGTGGCTCCTTTAGTGCGCGGGGCGGCGTGCGCCATACGCAGAAGGGCGGCATCCCCGGCTCTCCTTTTGGGACGGCCGGTTCAGATCTTCTGGCGACCAGCCGCCAGGTTGTCTACGATGCCCAAAAGAAGTCGACCCGGTATCGGGAACGTGTGGTTCTCAGGGCAGGCGAGGATGAACTCCGCGCCTCGACCATCGAGACCGTGGAAACGCCGCAGGGCCCAAGAATCACCGCCGACGCCGACGTCGAGATCGTGATCGCGGGCGGAGGCCCTGGGGCAGGTCTTTCCGCCCATGCGGCGAAGATGACCTACCTGCCTCAGGATCGAAAGTTCGATTTCAAAGGCTCGGCCGCCGTCCGCCAGCAGGACTTCGAAACGAAGGCGCCCGAGATCCACGTGGCGCTTGGAACTCCGGGGACGTTCGAGGTTCGCAGTCTCGAGGCTCAAGGGGGGCTGGTCACGGTCAAGGCGAAGGACCGAAACGCTGAAGGCACTCACCTCTTCTACACCCCGAAGGATGGTCGGGTGGTGATGTCGGGAGCCCCCGTCAAACTCGAGGACCAGGGCCGACGGCTTCAGGGCAAATCGGTGACCTTCCTGACCTCCGGCGATCAGGTCGAGCTGGTGGGAGAAGAAGGACGCACCGAGACCGTGCTGCAAAGGAAGATCAAGAAACCGTGAGCGCCCCTCAAGTTCTGCTGCGCGGAGAAGGCCTCACCAAGGCGTACGGCTCGCGCGTGGTGGTCAAGGACGTGCATCTCCAGATCTCGACCGGCGAGGTGGTGGGTCTGCTCGGTCCGAATGGAGCCGGCAAGACCACGACCTTCCACATGGTGGTGGGTCTGACCAAGCCTCGCTCCGGGTCCGTGTTCCTCGGCCGGGATGACATCACGCGTTTGCCCATGTACCTCAGAGCCCGCGCGGGGATCGGATACTTGCCCCAGGAAACCAGCGTTTTCCGAAAGCTGACCACCGAGGAGAACGTGCTGGCGGTTCTCGAGACCCTGGGCTATTCCCTTCGGGAGCAAAAGGGGCGCGCTGCCGAGTTGCTTCATGAACTCGGCATTTCGGGCCTGGCTCATCAGCGAGCGGACACGCTCTCGGGCGGGGAATGCCGTCGCCTCGAGATCTGCCGGGCCCTGGCCGCCTCGCCCCTCTTCATTCTGCTCGATGAGCCTTTCGCGGGCATCGATCCCATTGCCGTGGCGGATATTCAGAGGATCATCGCCTACCTCAAGAAGCGCGGCCTGGGCATTCTGATCACCGATCACAACGTGCGCGAAACCCTGCGTATCACCGATCGGGCCTACATCATTCGCGAGGGCGAGGTCTTCCGGGCGGGCACGCCGAGAGTCCTCGCTCACGATCCCGAGGTGCGGCGGGTCTACCTGGGCGACGATTTCGACCTCATGCTCCCGGAGCTCCAGGCCTAAGCCATGGCTTTGCAGCAACGGCTGACCCTGTCTCCCAAGCTGTCCCAGCGGCTGGTTCTGACTCCGGCCATGCAGCAGGCGATAAAGCTGCTGCCCCTCACCACCCTCGAACTTGCGGAGGTCATCAATCAGGAGATGATTGAAAACCCGCTTCTCGAGGAGATCCCCGAGGACGAGCTCACCGGGCCCACTCCCGAAACCGATGCGGATGGGGGCGACGGTTCCGCGGGAAGCGAGGCCGAGTTCGAAGGCGACCTCGGCGAGGGAGCGAACGAAGTCGCGGTGGCGGAACCCACCGTCGAGCCCCTGGCCGAGCCCGTGCTGGCCGAACAGACCGGTCTTCAGGACAGCGACATCGACAAGCTCTTCGAAAACGTCATGGACGATATCGGGGTTCGGGACATGGCGAAAAGCGATCCCGATTCGGAGTACTCCATAGAGAATCGTCTTTCCACCACCATCGGTCTGCGCGAGCACCTGCTGGCTCAACTTCGTCATGACGTCTCACCCGGAATGGTGCGCGATCTGGGGGAAGCCATCATCCAGAATCTGGATGACGACGGGTACCTCCGAACCCACGATCCCTCGTGCGAGGGGAACGATCACACTGCCTGTGGACGGATTGTGCCCACGACCCTGGACGAAGTCTGCCTGAGCCTCGACCTCGATCCCGAAGCGCACCGTACCGAGGCCGAGCGAGCGCTCGTCCTGGTGCAGTCGTTCGACCCCGCGGGAGTGGGCGCGCGGGACCTTCGGGAGTGCCTCCTCATTCAGCTTCGCTTCTTCGGCTTTGGTCATACTCCCGCCGCCACGATCGTCGAGTCCCACATGCGAGCGTTGGAGATGCGCGATGTGGCCGGCCTGGTGCGGGCCCTGCAAAGGCCGGAGGCCGAGATCCTGGACTGGCTCGACTTGATCGAGGGTCTGGATCCGCGCCCGGGCAGCACCCTGTCGGCCAAAGCACCGTCGTATGTGGTTCCGGACGTGATGATTTCCAAGAAGGACGGCGCGTTCGTGGTGGAGTTGAACGACGATTCCCTTCCCCGCCTCCGGATCTCCTCGAGCTATCGCCAGTTCCTGCACGCGGGCTCGGCCGCGGACGACGAGGCGAAGACTTATGTTCGGGACAAGATGCGGAGCGCCTTGTTCCTCATCAAGAGCGTGGATCAGCGGCAGCGGACGCTCCACAAGGTGGCCGATTCCATCGTAAGGCGCCAGGCTGGGTTCTTCGAGTTCGGGATCTCGGCCCTGAAGCCCATGGTCCTTCGGGATGTGGCCGACGACATTTCGATGCACGAGTCCACGGTTTCGAGGATCGTGCAGAACAAGCACGCCCACACCCCGCAGGGGGTGTTGCCGCTCAAGTTCTTCTTCCATTCGGGTCTTCGGGGCGAGTCTGGCGAAGCCGTGAGTTCGGTTGCCATAAAGGAGAAAATCCGCCACATGATCGATGCCGAGACGCCCGGCAAGCCCTTGTCGGATGCTCAAATCGGGCAGGTGCTCTCGTATCAGGGCACCACCATCGCGCGACGGACGGTGGCGAAGTATCGCGAAGAGATGCGGATACCCTCGTCGTCCGAGCGCAGAGGCCGGCCACGATGAAGAACCCAAGCCCCCCCAGGGTCGAGGTTCGCGTCCTCCTGAGCGAAGCGGCGGCCCCCCTCGGTCTGCGGCTCGTGGGCGGCGGTTCCGGTCTTGCGAATCTGATCGACCGATCTCGCGTGCAAAGGCCGGGCCTGGCCCTCGCCGGCTTCACTCGCTACCTGAATGCCGGGCGCGTGCAGATCCTGGGCGGCAGCGAATCTTCGTACCTTCGAACTCTCTCCGTCGCGGAGCGAGCGATGGTCCTGCGCAGGCTCATGGCTCGGCCTTTGTGCTGCGTGGTGGTGACCCGGGGTTTGGGGGTTCCTCCGGAACTCCAACGCGAAGCCGAGGCCCGAGGCATTCCCCTCCTCGCCACCAGGATCGATTCCACGCCGTTCATCAAGGGTCTGACCGAGTTCCTGGAGGATCGGTTGGCCCGAACCGCCCGGCTGCACGGCGTCCTTATCGATGTCCTGAGCGTCGGCGTATTCATTCGCGGCCAGAGCGGCATTGGAAAATCAGAGTGCGGCCTCGAACTCGTTGATCGCGGCCACCGGCTGGTCTCCGATGACGCCGTCGATATCAAGGCCACGAGCCGGGGCCTCCTGGGGGCCTCCCCCTCGCCCACCCGGGACCACATGGAAATCCGCGGCCTCGGCATCCTCAACGTGCAGGATCTCTACGGCGTCTCCGCGGTGAGTCCCGAGCAGACCATCGATCTCATTGTCCACCTCGAGAAATGGAATCCGAGGACCCCTTACGACCGTCTCGGGCTGAACCGGGAAACCGAGACCATTCTCGACGTGGCCATACCCTTGTTGCGGCTTCCCGTGGCTCCGGGACGGAACGTGGCCCTGCTCGTTGAACTCGCGGCCAAGAATCTCCTCTTGAGAGCGCGGGGTCACGACGCCGCCGCCGCGCTTCTGAGACGGGTGGAGGCCCAGCAAGAGACGAACACCGGGAGGAAGAAATGAAAGGAGGGCCCGCTCCATCGAAGCGTCCGGCCGAGATCATCCTCATCTCCGGACTTTCCGGATCGGGAAAGTCCCACGCCGCCCACGCTCTCGAGGACCTCGGTTTCTTTTGCGTGGACAACCTGCCCATTCAACTCCTGCCCGGGTTCGTCGGTTTCCTACGGTCGTCCGCCATCCCCCGGGCCGCGGTGGTGGTCGACATGCGAGAGCCCAATTTCGTGGCCAAATTTGCCCGGGCCTTCGTGGCCCTGAGGCGTCAAACGATCATCAGGGTGGGTCTCATCTACCTGGAAGCCACCGACTCCGTTCTGATCCGGCGCTTCTCCGAGACCCGCCGGTCGCATCCGCTGGCCACCAACCAGCCCGTGCGGGAGGGTATTCAGGAGGAGCGCCAGGCCCTCACCCCGATTCGCCGGGTGGCCGATTTCATCCTCGACACCTCGACCTTGAGCGTCCATGAACTCAAGGACTACATCCGGGAACACTTTGCCGCCACCAAAGGACGGCGCGGTCTGGTCCTCACCGTGCTCTCATTCGGTTTCAAACTCGGCCTGCCCCCCGAGGCGGACCTGGTCTTCGACGTGCGTTTCCTGAAGAATCCGCACTTCGATCCGAAGCTTCGCCGGCTCACCGGTCTCGACCCGAGGGTCGTACGGTTCGTGAAACGCGCGCCGGGAACGGCCGAGTTTCAGTCGCGGCTCGCCGATTTCATGAATTTTGTCGTCCCGAAGTATGTGGCCGAAGGCAAGGCCTATTTGACCGTGGGCATCGGATGCACGGGGGGGCGCCACCGCTCGGTCATGATCGCCCGGGAACTGGCGCGCGCTCTCGACCATATTGAAGGAGTCACCGTGCAACTGCGCCATCGCGATATGAGCTACTCATGATCGGCATCCTGGTCGTCACCCATGGAAACGTCGCCAAGGAACTCGTCAACGCTCTCAAGATGATCGTGGGCGAGCAGGAAAAGGTGCAGGCCCTCTCCATCGACTGGGAGGTCGACGTGGACGAGGCCAAGGGCCATATCGGGAAGGCCATCGCCCGGTGCGGTCGCAAAAACGTCCTGGTCCTGACCGACATGTTCGGGGGCACACCCACGAATCTCGTCCTCCCCTTCGCGGGCGAAGACGTCGAAGTGGTGACGGGAGTGAACCTGCCCATGCTCATCAAGGCCTGCCAGATTCGGACCAAGCCCCTGGCTGAAGTCGCGCGCCTGGTCTGTGCGCAGGGACGCGAGAGCGTTCAAGTGGCCGGAGATCTTCTTAAACCGGGGGGCCGCAATGACGATCGTTCGCCTGCTTAGCCCCCCAGACCCCCGGGACTGCGCCGAAGTGAATTCGGCTTCGTCCTTCTTAAACCGGGGGGCCGCAATGACGATCGCCCGCCTGCTTAGCCCCTGCCGGGGCTGTGACCTGGTGCCCCCATTGGCGGCGGAGGTCGTAGGTGCGGCGTAAGACCATTCGGGTCGTGAATCCCCTGGGGTTTCATGCCCGCGCGGCGGCGAAATTCGTGGCCGAGGCCTCGCG
>JANODX010000116.1:0-26625 GCA_031412915.1 Vicinamibacteria bacterium
GCTCGCAGGCCGAACGGCAGGGTCAGCTGCATGTTTTCGGTGAGGAGGGCTTGAAGATGTTGCTGCGATCCAACTAGGACGAAGAGAGGTCCCATGCCGAACCGGTCCTTGAGGTGGAAGAGCGTAAGGATGGTCGCCGCCACCACGAAAGCGCCCAAAAGCAGGACGACGATTCCTTCCACGAGTGAAGTGTAGCGAGATTCGACGAGCGGCGTCCGCGTAACCGTCGATCATCCCTTTGCCCGCAGATTTGGATGCGCGCTCTGAAGAGTTCGGGCTAACATCTTTGCGTGGTCTCGCCTCTTCTTTTTCCTACCGAGCTTGTCGGCAGCTACACCAAACCGCGCTGGCTGTGCGATCACGAACGGGTCTACGGCGCGGAAGGAACGTGGTGGAAGGTTAAAGAGGCGGATCTGGCGGAAGCCCAGGACGACGCCTGCCATCTCGCCATCGCCGACCAGCTCGACGCCGGCCTCACTTTCGTGACCGACGGCGAACAGCGGCGTCAGACTTTTTCGGGTTTTTTCTACAAGCTCACCGGCATCGACGAGAAGGAGCGCGGCGAGGTGAAGAACTTCACCAGCGACCTGGGCGATGCCATCACCATGAAGAAGCGGGCCGAGGCTCCCGCGGGGACGGCGCTGCCCAGATTCACACTCCCCCGGGTGACCGGCCCCATCGGCTGGCCGGGGCCGATGCTGGTGAATGACCTCGGTTTCCTGAAAGCGACCGCGTCGGGCCGGGCCCTTAGCAAGCTCACCCTGATCGGACCCAACTCTCTGGCCCTGCGCCTTGTGGACGAACACTACGGTTCCCCGGCCAGGGTCGCCTTCGCGGTGGCGGAGGCGCTCAACCAGGAAATCCATGCCCTGGTGGCGCTGGGCGTCGACCTCATCCAGATCGACGAGCCCGAGGTTCACTTCCGCTATTCGCAATGCAAGGACTTCGCGGTCGAGGCGATCGATCGTGCTCTGCGAGGCGTCACGGTTCGAACCGCGGTCCACATGTGTTACGGCTATTCGAAGAACATCGCGGAGAAGAAGGCGAACCCGGTCTACGATCAGGCTCTGGCTCTGCTCGCCGCCACTCGGGTGGACGAGATTTCCCTCGAGTACGAGCAGCCCGCGCATCAGCCCGAACTGCTCACCCACGCGGGAAGCAAGGCGGTCATCCTGGGGGTCTTGAACCTGGACACCGAAGCGCCGGTGGAAACACCCGAGCACATCGCGGACCGGGTGCGGGCGGCGGCGCAGGTGATTCCCAAGGAGCGCTTGCGGCTGGCGCCCGACTGCGGGATGTGGTTCCTGCCGCGGGCGCGGGCCTTGGGAAAACTCCGGTCCCTGACCCGGGCGGCGGAGACCCTGCGCCGCGAGTTCGGGTAAGGAGAGAGCAGCCATGATCGCGGTGGTATCCCAGGCCTGGACCCTCGATGAGGGCGCGGAAGCCGATGCGTACATCCGTCTTTCCGCCGAGTTTCTGACCTTCATGAAGCAGCAGCCGGGCTTCTTTGGACGAAGACTTCTGCGCGGACATGAAGATCGAACCCACTTCACCAACATCCGGCTCTTCGACACGGTGGCGTCTTACGAAGAGCTCACCAGGCGCCCGGGCTACGCGGAGCACATCCAGAAGATGGGGGTTCATTTGAAGCCTTACACCACCTACCCGCGCGAGTTCATGGACGTCATCCTGCGCGACGACGACCTGGGCCCGCGGTAGGCCACCCGGCCCCGCCCCATGGCCACGTTTGTTCTGATTCACGGAGCCTTTCGCGGCGGCTGGAGCTTCCAGTTCGTACAGGAGAGACTCCAGGCGCAGGGGCACACGGTGTTTGCGCCCTCGCTCACCGGAGCGGGCGATCGCGGGCATCTCATCGCTTCGGTTCAGGGCCTCGATACCTGGACCCAGGACATCACGCGTCTCCTCGAATCCGAGGATCTGAAGGCCGTCATACTGGTGGGTCATTCGATGGGCGGCTTCGTAGCCACCGCGGTGAGTGAGGGGGCGGCGGAGCGCATCGCTCATCTCGTTTTTCTCGATGCTCCGGTTCCGCGGCCCGGCGAGACCGCGTGGGAGCAGCTTCCCGGAAACATCCGGGCCAGATTCCCGACCCCGGAGCGCGCCGCCCTCGTTCCCCCATTTCCCGTGGCCTCGTCGACTCTCATCGACCGGCATCGCCCTTGACGTCGAGGCGCACGCCGAGGCTTGAATGTGCGCGATGGCGTCCACCGGGTCGATCCCGTCGGTGGTCGTCGTCCCGTCGTCACCACAACCGAGTACGGCTCTCCAGAAGCAGCCCCATCCTCCCGGATCGCCGGCAGGCCGTCTCCCGTCTCACCGACCAACTGCGGCTGGCCGTCGCCGAGCAGCGCGAGCTCGAGCGTAAAGATCAGGGAGTGTTCGCGCCGCTCGGCCTCCTTGCGGCCCGCACGGCCTTTCCCGCCTTGGTTCCCCAGCGCTTCCGATTGGCCTCGATACGCGCCTTCACCAGCGCCTTCACCAGGGCCGCGGGAATGGGGTGATCGGGGGTGAACTGGATCGTCCCCTTGCTTTGCCTGAATCCCTTGAGCTTCTCGGCGAAGGGAGCGGCGTTGAGCGCGCCATAGAGCGCGCAATGGTGGGTCGCGGCGCCGAAGTAGAGCAGCGGATGGCCGCCGAGCTTGAAGCCGGCCAGTCCATAGCCGATGTACTCCTCGGCGCCGGGTGCTGCGGCCTTGATTTGAGCCCGGAGCTTCTGTAGCGCGGCGCGCTTCTCGGCGGGCAGCGGGGCGAGATAGGCGTCAATGGTGGCCGGATTGACTAACGCCACGATGGCCTTCTTTGGAGCTTTCGAATTGCCAGAGCGGTTGAGGGCGACGGCCTGGCGAACGAGCGCCTTGAAGGCGGATGCGTCGACTTTTTCTCCTTCGTGGATGTCGATCGCGCGGCGCACTTTGCCTTCAAGGCTCGAGTTGAAGAGACAGGCCGGATCCTCAAGAGACGCGCCCCTGGCGAAGGTCAGCTTCACGACCTTCTTGTACGATTCGCCGGTGCAGATGATGCCGTCGCGCGACCAGACCGGAGTGCCCATCCACTTCCACTCCTCGACAACGTCGGGGACTGCTTCCTGGATGAGCTTACGCATTCTGCCGAGGGTTTCCCCTCGCCAGTCACCGAGTTCGGCGGTTCTTTTCGAGATGAGTTCCGATGCGGACTGGCCTTGGCTCGCTCCTGGCTCTTTCATGTTCCATCCTCAACCGATTGAGGACCACCTCACTTTGCAAGACGCTTCAGGTCGGCCTCGGCGGCGATGAAGGCGAGCGCAGGCCACGCGCTGGTGGAGACGGCCTTCTCGAAGCGGGCCTTTGCCTCCGCGAGACGTCCCTCACAGAGGTGGAAGTTGCCGATGCCGTACGAGAGAGTCGTCAGCTGGATGTCGTCGAGTTTTCCTTCGAGGAGATCCGCCTCCGTCGTGAGCCCCTTGTAGAAGAGGAGGCGGTTGAAGTACAGCCGGGTGTTGCCTTCCACCTTCAGGGCCGGGGTCACGCGTTCCAGCAGCGCCGCCCCTTCCTTGTCCTTCCTGGCCCGGCGCAGGCTCATGTATTGCCAGTCGACGCCGCCGATGCCGGCTTCGAAGGTGGCCGCGAGCGAGACATTCCGCCCGAAAGCGTCCGCGGCTCCCGCGAAGTCGCCCTCGATGTAGCGCAACACGCCCAGGTAGTACCAGGCTCCCGCGAGCTTGGGGTCGAGTTTCACCGCCTGCTCGAGATCGGGCCGCGCTTTCTCGAACTCGCGGATGGAGAGATAACGATGCCCGCGCTGCTGATGTAACAGGGGCTTGCCGGGAGCGAGGGCGAAGGCGCGGTCGTAGACCGCGATGGAGGCCTTGTGGTTCCACACCGTGGCGTAGGCGTCGCCGAGTGCGATGAGGAGATCGAGGTTCATGGGATCGGCCTCGAGTTTCTTCGAGGCCTCGGCCACGAGGTTCTTCTCATCCACCTGAGAGACATACTTCCTTTGCGAGCCCGAGACGTACTGGACCTCCTGCGCGCCCAGCGGCACGGCCATGGCGACCAGGAGCGCGGCCCCTCCAAAACCCATCTTCTTCATCTCTTGTTCCTCAGCGCTGCGAAGTCTGCCACAACCGATTCCCGTCTGTCGCCGCGGCGGGTTCGCCTTCGGCTCCGGCAGGTTACGCTCTCGCTCGAAGCATGAGAATCCTAATCACCGGAAGCAGCGGCCACCTGGGCGATGCGCTCGTGTCCGAGTTTCGAAGGCTGGGGCACGACGTTGTCGGCATGGACGTGTTGTCGGCGCCGACCACGACCGTCACGGGATCGGTCACGGAACGAGCGGCGGTGAGGCGGGCCCTGGAGGGCGTCAACGCCGTGATCCACGCCGCGACGCTGCACAAACCTCACGTGGCCACCCCTCACCGCGCTGATTCCCCGAAGATGAGCGGACCCCAGACTGCGCCAGCCCAGGCTACGCTCGCGGCCTCTCCCTCGAACTTCCTGGAGTGCCCATGCCGGAAGGCAAGGTCGAGGTTGCGCGCTCTACTCCGCCCCGCGTCGACGATGCGGAAAGTGAGTGCTTGTAGTGCAAGCAGGGCTCGCGCGCCAACCGGCATCGTGGCGCGGCACGCCCGGATGATGGTTTCTCCGAGAGCTCTGCCCGCCTCTCCCCCGACGACCGCTGGATCGCGTACGTGTCGGACGAGTCGGGCCGCCCTGAGGTCTACGTGCAGCCATATCCGTTCCCTGGCGACCCGCGCTGTCGTATCGACCGCGGGCGGCGACGAGCCTGTCTGGTCGCCCGATGGCCGGAAGCTGTACTTCCGTTCCGCGGAGAATCTGATGGTGGCGGACGTCGCAGCCACCGCTCCCATCGCTTTCGATCGGCCGCGAACCCTCTTCGCCGATCGGTTCACCAGGACCCAGGGTCTGATGCACACACACAACGCGGCGGCCAGGGAGGGACGCCTGCTCATGATCGAAAGCCCCAACGGCGGAGACGGGGACGCGGGCACTCGGCAGGAGATTCAGATCGTGCTCAACTGGGCCGAGACCCTGCAGCGCCTGGCGCCGAGGGGATGAGAATGCCCCTAGCAGCTAGCCAGCGATTCGCTGCGGGACTTGGGAGAGACGCCGGTCCACGGCGCCAGCAAAGGTCGCACGGAGTCCCCAGAAGGGATCGTCGTGGACAGCTCGCAGAAAGCCGAGCAGGTCGCGAGCCATCGCCTCGCGTGCGAGGACACCCCTGGCCCCGGCGTCCAGGGCGGCCATTTTCCAAAGATCTCGGAACTCGGCGAGCTCATTGGCTTCTTGGGCGACCAGGACGACCTCGGGCCCCCCTGCCCGGCCGACGCGCGAACAGAGCTGGAGCGGCCGCGCGATTCTCCCGTCGACGAGCAGGATGTCTGGCGCGGCAGCTTTCCTTCCCGGCCGGCGCAGCTGCTCGCGCGAGGGCGCAGAGGCGAACTCGAAGGCAGGGTCCGTGGCCAAAAGCTGCTGGACGTGGGCCAGGAACAATTTGCTGTTCGTGATCGCCGCGACGCGAATCGACCGCATGTGAAGTCCTCCTGATTCGTGGGATGCCGATCCCCCTGCCCGACCTGCTATGACGACCGTCATAACCCAGCGGCGGGGTTCGGTCATTCGGAATGTGCGTGGCAATCCTACGACCCTCCCACGGAGATCGTCTTTGCGCGGGAGCAAAGAGGGGCCAGGTCGCGAGCACGGGAGTCGAAGAGCGTAGATCTTTCCCTCGTAGATCTTTCCCTCGTAGATTCTTCGTTTTTCGCGAAGATGTTGCCACAGATCAAGCGGCGGTTGCGAAGAGACTGGGGTAGGCAACTTCCCTGAGTTTGATCGCGGTGGACATGGTCCTTCGACCGGCCAGGGAAACCCGCCAACGGTGCGAGCGCGGGATTTTCGCGATGAGGCCGTGCGCATGGAGACGGCGGAACAACCGAGTGACCTGGCTAGGTTGCCTGTCTTCGTCTGGTGCGAGGGGATAGGCGGTGAGCCCCAATTTATGTCGCACATCGCGGTTGGTGAAGCCGTGCAGGGCGTGTTCCCCCGCCAGGAGCACCTCAAAGAGCACGCGCTCGTTCCGCGACAGGGGATTGAAGGCTCTGACCGTCCGGCCGTCTTTGATCGGTGCGTTGGTCGTCAACTCATCGAGATCCCGCACGGCCGGAGTGGGACCCTGGTACCTGGCTCAAGGCCTCCAGGTATCTGACATTGCTTTGGGCCGAGGTCTCTTCGATATCGGAACAACAACGTCACGCCCTTTCGTAACGGAACCCATGCCATCACATCATGGCCCTGGCGACGTACTCGCCGCCGCACCCCTGAATTCCTCGGGGTTGTTGATCACGGTCTCTACTCGCAGCACGGTCCCTTTGTCGTACATCTTGATCCAATTCATCTTCATCCGATGCTTCACCCACCGGCTAGGTATCCGCGAGCCTGGAACCTCCACTTCGCGCTGGTCGGTCACCACCTCGCCCTGGAAGTGGCCGGTGAGCTTGCGGCCGAGGAAGCTCATCACGTCGCTCGCGCTGAAGTAGAGCGCGCTGTATTGGCACAGCCGGGGCATCAACTCCTCGAGGTCTGCGCGCTTGCGAAACAAGATGTCGGTCGAGTACTCGGACTGCGCGGTCACCCAAGTCGGTACTGCATCGCGTCGAGAACTCGCCCCTTCCGGAGCAGAGGATTGACGCGCAGGGCATACCGGCCGAGCACATGAATCCAGTCGACCCGCTCGAAACTGTCGGCCAGTTCTTGCGATCGCTTGACGTCGCTCAGACGCACGAACGCGTTGTCGAGCTTCATGTACTTGAGGTGGTGACGATCAAGTTGCCGAGCCAGCCACTCGTGGCCGTTGACGTAGATCTGAATCTGGCACGGGAACCAACTCTGGAGCTTGACGTGGATGAGCCCCAGGTCTTTGTCGAGGAAGTAGTAGTAGAAGTGGAGACACTTGCGCCGCGCCGACTGAACGTACGGTGAGCGACCGTTCCAGACGAGGGAGAACGTACGGCACGGCTCCACCACCGACAGCACGCACACCAGGCCGTCGGTAATCTCGTCGCGCTCGACGATCTTTCGCGCCAGATCTTCCTTCTTCGTCGCGTGACTCAGATACTCGTAGGGACGGCCTTCTCTTGTGCACAGATCCAGAGCGTGCCTCTTGAGCCGCTCCGCCTGATCGAGCAGGAACGACTTGAGGGTGTCTCCCCAGACCTCCCTGCTCTTGAGGAACGCGGCCATCGCGGCGCCGCTCATGAGGGGTAGGTAGCCCCGGAACAGTACCCGGTCGAGCGCGCAGCCTGCCTTGGGGCAAGCAACCCAGCGTTCCGCTGATCCTGTCTGCGTGCTGTTCGATGAACTTGTCCATGCACGCGATCAAAACAGCCGGAACTGTGCGGTAGCAACTCACGGGGGTCGAGAGCCGCTGGCACTCACCGGGCGCGGGGCAGAGCCCCGCATTGGTTGCGGCCGAAGGTCCGCGTTAGGTGACAAGCGCGGTTTGCCAATCAATTCCCACGACCGCGGGCGGCCGTGGGAGAGGTGCGGCCCGCTCCGGATGCCCGCACGCGCGTCCGGCCGCGGCCTCGCGGGAACAACCAGAGGGTTGAGCCCGTAATACCAACCACGTAGACTTCCCGGTCCAATCCGATCAGACTTTTCTCCAAGAGAAAGAGCCCCCCATGAAACTCCTGTTTGCTGTTTTCGCCCTGGCTTTCGCGAGCCTCGCCCCCGCCCAGACCATCGACGAGATCCTGGCCAAGAACTTCGAGGCTAAGGGCGGATTGGCCAGGATCCGGGCCGTCCAGTCGCTCCGAATCACCGGAAAGATGACCATCGGCCCGGGCATGGAAGCCCCCGCGGTCATCGAACAGAAGCGCGGCGACAAGGTTCGCATCGACATCACCTTCCAGGGGATGACCCTGACCCCGATGGTCTTGAGCGGAAGCACGGGCTGGAAGCTGATGCCGATTCAGGGCAACCCCAATCCCGAGGCCCTCTCCCCCGAAGAGATGAAGGATGCCCTCGAGCAGGCGGACATCGACGGATTCCTGGTCGACTACAAGGCCAAGGGACACGCCGTCGAGTCCCTGGGCAAGGAGAAGGTCGAGGGCACGGACGCTTACAAGCTGAAGGTCACCTTGAAGAGCGGCGACGTGCGCACCGTCTATATCGACACCGACAGCAATCTCGAGATCAAGATCGAATCGAAGAGCCTGCGTCGGGGCGCCGAAATGGAAGGCGACACCATCATGGGCGACTACAAGGACGTCGAAGGACTGATCCTCGCCCACTCAATCGACAGCGGGCAGAAGGGGTCTCCTGGCCGTCAGATGATCACGATCACCAGGATCGAGATCAACCCCAAGCTCGACGACGCGCGTTTCGTGATGCCGGCCAAGAAGGACACCCCCGCTCCTACCCCTGTTAAGTAGCGCAGGCTGTTGCCACTCACGCTCGTTCGATCAAGGAGAACACCTTCCATGAAGCTATCGCTTTCCAGGATTTTTGGGGCCGTCGTGGCCCTCGCTCTTGCCGGTCGGTCTTCGGCGCAGGACATCAAAGTCGACTCCGACACCTTCGGCGGTCTCGAAGCCCGCAGCATCGGGCCGGCGGTGATGAGCGGCCGCGTATCCGCCCTCGACGCGGTCCTCGGGGATCGGCTCACCATCTATGTGGGCGCCGCTTCCGGGGGGGTGTGGAAGTCCGACGATGGCGGGGTCAGGTTCAAACCCGTCTTCGACAAGTACAACCCCTCCATCGGCGACATCAGGATCGATCCGAAGAATCCGAAGACGATCTGGGTGGGCACGGGCGAGTCGTGGGTTCGCAACAGCGTCTCGGTGGGCGACGGGGTCTACCGGTCCACCGACGGCGGCGACAGCTGGCAGAAGCTTGGACTGGAGAAGACCGAGCGCATCGCCCGGGTGGCCATCGACCCCGCCGAGTCCTCAAAGGTTTTTGCCTGCGCGCTGGGACCGCTCTTCAACGACAGCGACGAGCGCGGCGTGTATGTCACGAAGGACGCGGGGAAGACCTGGGAGAAGACCCTGGTGGGAGCGCCTGACACCGGGTGCGCGGACCTCTCGATCGATCCGAAGGACGGAAAGACCGTGTACGCCGCGATGTGGCAGCATCGCCGCCAGCCGGACTTCTTCACCTCGGGCGGTCCGAAGAGCGGTCTGTTCAAGTCGACCGACAGCGGCGCCACCTGGCGCAAGCTGACCAAGGGACTTCCCGAAGGCGACCTCGGACGGATCGCCGTCGAGGTGTCGCCCGCCAAGTCCAGCGTCGTCTACGCCACCGTGGAAGCGAAGAAGACCGGCCTCTATCGCTCGGATGACTCGGGCGAGACCTGGGCTCTGATCAGCACCGCCGCGGTGGTCGCGGGCCGTCCTTTCTACTTCTCGCGTCTCGTCGCCGACCCGATCAATCCGAACCGTGTCTATAAGACCAGTTTCGGCGCCGGCACCTCGGATGACGGCGGCAAGACCTGGAGCGCTCTTTCGGGGAACTTCCACGGCGATGTCCACGCGATCTGGGTGAATCCGAAGAACACAGACGAGCTGCTCATGGGCACCGATGGCGGGGCCTATCACTCGTGGGACCGCGGCAACCGCTGGCTCTTCATCGAGAACCTTCCCCTGAGTCAGTTCTACCACGTGGCCGTCGACACGGAATTTCCGTTCAACGTCTATGGCGGCCTCCAGGACAACAGCTCCTGGTGGGGCCCCTCGAAGACCGGGGGCCCCATTGGAAATCGCGAGTGGAGCTCGCTCTCGGGCGGCGATGGTTTCTGGGCCTTCCCGGATCCGACCGATGAGGATCTCGTCTACAGCGAGTATCAGGGTGGCAACCTCTTCCGCACCAGCCGGAAGACCGGCGAGCAGAAAGACATCAAGCCGTCGCCGGTGGTGGGCGACCCGAAGTACCGCTTCAACTGGAACACCCCGATTCATCTGTCGCCCACCCAGAAGGGCGTGATCTACGTGGGTGCGCAGTTCCTCTTCCGCTCTGCCGATCGGGGCGAGAGCTGGCAGAAGATCTCACCCGACCTCACCACCAACGATCCGGCCCGCCAGCGACAAAACGACTCCGGGGGTCTCACCCGTGACAACTCGACGGCCGAGAATCACACCACCATCTTCGCGATCAGCGAGTCGCCGAAGAATCCGGCGGTGATCTGGGTGGGCACGGACGACGGCAACCTGCAGGTGACGCGTGACGGCGGCAAGACCTGGACGAACGTGGCCGCGAACACCGGCGTGCCCAGGGGCACGTGGGTGTCCCGGGTCGAAGCCTCGCCCCATGACGAAGCGACCGCCTTCGCCACCTTCGACGGCCACATGACCGGCGACATGAACACCCATGTCACGAAGACGACCGATTTCGGCAAGACCTGGGCCTCGCTCGCCACCGCGGATACGAAGGGCTTCGCGCATGTGATCGAGCAGGACACCATCAATCCGAACCTGCTCTTCCTCGGCACCGAGACCGGCCTCTTCCTCACCATCGACGGCGGGAAGCAGTGGGCGCAGTTCACCGGGGGCCTGCCCATGGTCGCGGTGCGCGATGCCGTCGTGCATCCCCGCGACCACGACCTGGTGCTCGCCACCCACGGCCGCGGCGTCTACGTGGTGGACGACATCACACCTCTGCGCGCCCTGACTCCCGAGATCCTCAGTTCCGACTTCGCCTTCCTTCCCACCCGCCCCGGCCAGCTCCTCATCGAGGGTGGCGGCTTCGGTGGCGCTCCCTGGTTTGGAGATCACGAATTCGCGGGCGTCAGCCCCGGTCCGGGCGCTCCCATCGTCTACTACTCGAAGCGGCGTCATGTGGTTGGAGACTTCAAGTTCGAGGTGAGAGACGCAGCCGGGAAGCTCCTGGCCACCGTTCCCGCCTCAAAGCGGCGGGGGGTCAATCGCATCCTGTGGTCCACGCGGGACCAGGCTCCCCGATTTGCGGCGGGAGCCGGCGTGATCCCGAGCCTGGGCGCCTTCTTCGGCGCGCGCGCCACCGCGGGCCGCTATTCGGTCACCGCGCTCAAGAACAAAGATACGCACAAGGGCGAAGTGACTCTGGTTCAGGACCCACGGGTGTCCTACAGCGCGGCCGATCAGGCGTTGCAGCTTGAAACCGCCGCCAGGCTCTTCTCCCTGGTGGAGCGACTCACCTTCCTCGTGGAGTCGATCGCCGACCTGCGCGACCAGACGAACGATCGCGTCAGCAAGCTCGGACCCGGAGCCGCGGCGGTCTCGAAGCGGGCGACGGCCTTCGCGGTCGGCCTGGAAGCTCAGCGCGTGGCCCTGGTGGCTCAGCAGGAGGGGGAGGGAATCTCGGGCGAGGAGAAGCTCCGCGAAGAGCTTGGAATGCTGTACGGGAACGTCAACGGCTACAACGGGCGGCCCACGAAGTCACAGATCGATCGCATGACGGGGCTTGCGAAAGACCTCGACGGCGCGTGGGCGAAGTTCAACGGAATCTCCAGGGAAATGGGCCTGCTCAACGCTGATTTCGTGAAGCGGAAACTGGACGCGATCAAGCCCATGACCGAGGAAACCTGGCGGAAGAAGTAAGAAAGTCCCACCGGCAGTATTTTCTCCGCCATGGCTGACTCTTGAGAATGATAGTCGGCGATCTCGACATCAAAGGCACTGCCGTTCTGCCACTTGGAACACAATCGCCATTGTTGGTTGATGGAACCGCGCGGTGTGCCGCGTAAGGAAAGGGTGTGGGTGTGGCCAAGCTCGTGTTCGGAATGAACCAGTCGCTGGACGGGGACCGAACCTGGCGAGAAGTCTCACCGAACTTGGCCTGATCGATGGGTATCGAATCTACCTTCACCCCGTCGTGCTTGGTCACGGTACTCCATACTTCGCCGGACCCCGGCCGCCGCTCCGCCTTATCGCCAATGATCGGATTGCCGAGGATGTCGTCCGGTTGACCTACGTTCCTGCTTAACCTCGCGACTCGCCCAACCCCGCGTTTCGAAAACGCGCCCTCTTCGGGGAATAGCGTCCGACCGGGGCCCTGCGCCTACTCCCCGAAGAACCGGACGAGTTGATCCGCGACCAGATCGGTTTTCAGGTCGCATACATAGGTGTTGCCGCGCGGGAGACGGACAACCTCGGCGGCGGGCAGGGCCTGGCTCGCGGGATCGAGCGAGCCAAGAAGCGTGTCCTGAGGACCAGCCATCAGGAGCACCGGACAGGCAATGCGGGCAAGCTGGCCTTCGAAGTCGTGATCAGCCACCGCCTCGTAGGCTTCGTGATAGCGCTCTCCGGCGATCAGGTTCAAGAGAAACTCCCGGTGAGTCAGGGCCAGGGGTGCGGAAGAGTCCTTCGCGCGCAGCCGCTGCCACAAGGTCTGGAGATGGCTGCGTCGGGCTCGATGCGAATAGGAATGACGCCCTCGCGAAGTGCTCTCTTCTGTGTCGCGTTGAGATAGGGCGGGCCGGAAAGGGCGAGCCTCCGGCAAAAACCAGGAGCGTCCGATTCAATCTGCACCGCGATCGAGGCTCCGGTGTGGTGGCCGAGGACAAAGCTCGGAGATGAGAACCCGAACTTCCGGGCGCACTCACGAAGAGCAGATCCATAGCCGGCGATGGATGCCGCGGCCACGGGTCCTTCGGACTCGCCAAGACCCGGAGTGTCCGGAGCGAGAATGTGGAAACGATCGGCCAGCCGGCCCATGAGCCCTTCGTACATGGCACCTGAGCTGGCGGTTTGATGCAGGAGCAGTAGCGGTTGCCGACCGGGAGGCGCAGCTCTTCCATGACCTGTTTCGCGTTCCGCTTGGGCAGGAGGATTTCCTTCATGCCCAGACGGTGCGCGGGCAGGACCTTCTCCTTGATGCCACCTAGAGGGATTTCAGTTCCGGCCAGTCAAGGGCAAAGCCGAGAGCGCGCTTCAGCTGCCGCTCCCGCGTCGAGGAGAGAACGCCGGCTCGTTCGCCGACGAGCCGCTTGGCAATTACGTGAACGTTGTCGAGATTGACCACGCAGTCGCTCGGGAGTCCCTCGGCTTTTCCGACCGGCACTTCTTCTGGAATGCCGCGAATGGTCGAGGTCACCTCGGCGATGATGACCTTGCTGAGGTAATCGTACGCGGCATTTCGGGACAGCAGCAACACCGGCCGGCGCCCGACGGGAGCGGGCAGGGTCGCCCAGCGGATCTCGTATTGCCTCATCGGCGACGCGCCTTTCCAGATCGCCCGGCCCACTCTCGCTCCCAAACAGCAGGGTCGAAGCGCGCTTCCTCGGCGCTGTCGGGCTTCTGCCGGTAGGCCTCCGCAGTCGCCTGCTCTTCGAGATCCCAAAGCGCCCTGCCGAGAGCCAGGCGAACGAACTGAGATCGCTTTCGAGAGCGGCCCGGGGCAACCCTGTCGAGCCTCGCCGCCATCTCGTCGTCCAACTCAACCAGTATCTGCTTCATAGACTCGACTATATGTTGGTCTATATGAACCTGTCTGGGGTGCGAGCGGTTTTACGCCGAGACGTTTCCTTCTCTGCGTTCGGCCTACACCGAATCTCACGAGGCGCTCGTTCTGGTCTTGATCGCAAGACTGCGACTGGCGCAGTGCAGGCAAGTTGCGCAGCGCTTCGACAAGCTCCGCGACCGGCGTGGTCAGGAACCGCGCTTCGACAAGCTCAGCGACCGGCTTGGTCGGGAACCGCGCTTCGACAAGCTCAGCGACCGGCTTGGTCAGGGACCGCCCTTCGACTAGCTCATGACTGCGGCCCCGACCGGGAGGATTCTCAAGGGCCCGGGGACCGACTGGCCGGGGTCAGGCGGCCTGCGACTTCCTCTCTTCCTGCCGGAAAGCGAGATCGCCGTCCTTGGTGGGCTCGATGGTCAGCTTGTCGCCTTCGCGGAAGTGACCGGCGAGGATCTGCAGGGCCAGGGGATTCTCGACCATGCGCTGGATGGCCCGCTTGAGCGGCCGCGCGCCGAAGACCGGGTCGTAGCCCGTGCGGGCGAGTAGAGAGGCGGCCTCCGCAGAGAGGGTGATCTCGATCTTCTTCTCCGCCACGCGCTTCTTGAGATCCTGGAACTGAATCTCGACGATCCGGCGAATGTGCTCTTCGCCCAGCGCGCCAAAAGTGACGATCTCGTCGATGCGGTTCAGGAACTCGGGACGGAACGTCCTTCGCAGCGCGTCCATGAGCCGGCCCTTGATGTCCGGAATGTCCTTCTGCGCCGACTCCTGGATGAGGTCGGAGGCGACGTTGCTGGTCATGATGAGCACGGTGTTCTTGAAGTCCACGGTTCGACCCTTGCCGTCGGTGAGCCGGCCTTCATCGAGCACCTGGAGCAGGATGTTGAACACATCGGGATGGGCCTTCTCGATCTCGTCGAAGAGGATCACGGCATACGGCCGGCGGCGGATCGTCTCCGTCAACTGACCGCCCTCGTCGTAGCCGACGTAGCCGGGGGGTGCGCCCACCAGGCGCGACACCGAATGCTTCTCCATGTACTCCGACATGTCGATGCGGACCATGGCCTTCTCGTCGTCGAAGAGGAAGTCGGCGAGCGAACGAGCGAGTTCCGTCTTGCCCACCCCGGTCGGGCCCATGAACAGGAATGAACCGATCGGTCTCTTGGGATCGGAAAGGCCGGCGCGCGCGCGACGCACCGCGTTGGAGACGAGGAGCAGGGCTTCCTCCTGACCGACCACGCGTTCGCGGAGCCGCTCCTCCATTCTGACCAGGCGCTCCACATCGCCCTCGAGCATCTTGGTGACGGGGATGCCCGTCCACTTCGCCACCACCTCGGCCACGTCCTCCGCTTCGACCTCCTCTTTCAGCATGCGCTGCTTCGACTGAAGTCTCGACAGCACCGAGCGCGCTTCGCGGATTTCCTTCTCGAGCGCGGGGATGGCGCCGTACTGGAGTTCGGCGGCCCTCGCGAGGTTAGAGTCCTTGGTGGCGCGCTCGGCCTCGAACCGGGTCTTCTCCATGCGCTCCTTCATCTCGCGGATCTTCGAGATATTTTCCTTCTCCTGCTGCCAGTGGACCTTCATGCCCGAGGTCTTCTCGCGCAGTTCGGCGATGTCGCGCTCGACCTTGTGGAGGCGTTCCTTCGAGGCTTTGTCATGCTCCTTGGTCAGGGCCTGGCGTTCGATCTCGAGCTGCACGATGGCGCGTTCGATCTCGTCGATCTCGGTGGGCATCGAATCGATCTCGATGCGCAGGCGCGAGGCCGCCTCGTCCATCAGGTCGATGGCCTTGTCGGGAAGGAACCGATCGGCGATGTACCGATTCGAGAGGGTGGCCGCGGCCACGATGGCTCCATCCTGGATGCGCACCCCGTGATGGACCTCGTAGCGCTCCTTGAGCCCGCGCAGGATGGCGATGGTCTCTTCGACCGTCGGCTCACCGGCGAACACGGGCTGGAAGCGCCGCGCGAGGGCGGCGTCCTTCTCGATGTACTTCTGGTACTCGGCGAGGGTGGTGGCGCCGATGCAACGGAGTTCGCCGCGCGCGAGTGCCGGCTTGAGCATGTTGGACGCGTCCATCGACCCTTCCGAAGCGCCTGCTCCCACGACGGTGTGGAGCTCGTCGATGAAGAGGATGACGTTGCCGTCGGACTCGGTGACTGCCTTCAGCACCGCCTTCAGACGGTCTTCGAATTCGCCCCGATACTTGGCCCCCGCAACCAAGGCGCCCATGTCGAGAGCGTGAACCCGGCGGCCGCGGAGCGATTCAGGAACGTCCCCCGCGATGATGCGCTGGGCGAGACCCTCGACGATCGCCGTCTTGCCCACCCCCGGCTCGCCGATCAGGACCGGGTTGTTCTTGGTTCTGCGCGAGAGGACCTGGACCACCCGGCGCACTTCGTCCGATCGCCCGATGACGGGATCGAGTTTGCCCTTGAGGGCGGCGTCGGTCAGGTCCCGCGAATATTTCTGCAGGGCCTCGTAACGGTCTTCGGCGTGGGGGTCGTCGGCTTTCTCGGTCCCGCGGATCTGCTGCAGAACGGCCGCGAGCTTGTCGCGCGTCACTCCCCGTCGCTTGAGGAGGTCGGAGCCGCGGGTATCGAGGGCGCTCAAGGCGAGAAGGAGATGTTCGGTGGAGACGTACTGGTCCTTGAGCTTGCCCGCCTCCTTGGCCGCCGCCTTGAGGAGCGCGTCGACGCGAGAAGACATCCCGGTCTTTCCGCCGGTCTGCCTGGGCAAACCCTCGAGGATGCGTTCGACATCGGTCGCAAGCTCCCGAGTGTCGACGCTCAGACGTTCGAGTGCCGATGAAACGACGCCCCCTGACTGGTCGAGAGCGGCTTTCAAGACGTGTTCGGGCGTCACTTCAGCGTGGTCAGCGCCTTCGGCGAGCGACTGCGCGGAAGCAAGAACCTCCTGGGCGCGTACGGTGAATTGATCCTGTCTCATTTTGGCCGTCCTCCAGCATGAAGAGGCTGCAATGTTAATGCCACAAATCGTTCATGTCAATAAATCTGCTTACAATAGAAGCAGATTCGTACTAAATCGTTCCAAATTGATAGTTTCTGGTTACAGGTTGATCGGAGTTTTGCGGCCGTCAGACGGCTTGATGGTGAGCTTTCCGCTCCAGAAACGATAGCGACTAGTGTCTTCGAGCCCGGCCCGGCGTTGAGCCAAAGAAGGCTTTATAGGCAACCACGAAGCTCGCCGCGTTGGCGTACCCCACTTCGTGGGCCACCGACTCGAGCGACAGCTCGGTTGAATGGAGCCGCCGTTCCGCCAAACGCATGCGCGCGGCGGTCTGATAGGCGGAGAGAGTCATTCCGTAGACGAGCTTGAACGCGGCTCGGAGCTTTGTCCGATTCATGGCCGCGAGACGCCCGAGTTCTTCCACGTCGTAGTGTTTGGCGGGGTTCTCTTCGACCAGGCTTCGCACATCCTCCAGCCGAGCCGCCTCCGCGGGGGTGGGCCCGGCCGCCCGGGGAACTCCCGCCGAAAGCGTATCGAGAGCCGCGGCCATGAATGCGGCGGCGGTGGCTTCGGCATGGATATCGAGAAAGGTGGGCGAAAGCCTCAGGAGGTCGTCGAGGCTGGACATAACGGCCATCAGCCGGCCGGACACACGCCCTTCGCGATGGAAGGGGCGCTTTCCCAGGATCACGTCTTGAGCCGGCTGAGGCAACTGCGAGAGTCGATCTCCCAGGCGCGCCCTGAGCAAGGCTGGCCTGATCATCAGGGAAATAGACCTCTCCGGGGCCTGGCCGCTTCCCCGGACGAGCTGGCCTTTCTGCTGGTAGGCCAGGGTGACGTCGAGGCCCTTCAATTCGATGCGGTCCTTTCCCATCTGCCAGGTTCGATCCCCGCGGGTGACCAGTCCGGCCCGGATGGAGATGCGGTCCTCGCGAACCCGAGTGTCGATTTGCGCGGCCTCCGTGCGGGGCGTGGAGCACAGGGCGAACATCACGATGTCGTGGGTCGAGTAAACGAGGAAGTCGGGAGGAAGCGTACCCGCGACCGGTTCGCGCGGAATCGGAGCCTCCCACTTCACGATCTCCATCCCGAGTTCTCGGAGCTGGGCACGGAAGGATTCGTGCTTGGGGGCGTCGCGAAAGGAGTAGCGGTAACAGGGCATGGCTCGAGAACTGGCCGGGCCAGCGCGGGCAGTCTAGCGAACGCGTCGGACCATGAGACGGGCGCTCGCCGGGCAGGCGCCCCGAAACTCGGCCGAGGCGCGCAAAGCCTCGGGTGCTGACTCCCGAGATACCGCCTCGAAACCACGGCGGGTGAAGAAAGGCTCTGCCGTGGTGGTCAGGAGCGCCAAGGTGTCCACGGAGGCGTCTTTGGCTCGCGCCATCGCGAACTCGAAGAGGGCGCTGCCCAGGCCTCTTGAACGCTGATCCTCTCGGATGGCGAGCGAGCGCAGCAGAGCCGCCGCACCGCGGATCTCGAGCGCGACCGAGCCCAGGATCACAGAGCCTGCCCCTGCTCCCGGATCGACCGCGACCCAGGCACTTTCCCAGTGATCATCGAGACCGTCGTCCGGAAGTCCGCAGGCGGCAAGAAGGGCGAGCACCGCGGCGCGCTGTTCGGGCGCGCACAGACGTATCTCCGGGTGCCGCAGGTCGGACAAGGTCATCGCCCTCTCTCTTCTCGGGCCGATTGTAGAGGAGGAGCCCAGGGGCGCGGTCGGACGGACCGGTCAGATGGACATGAAACGTACCGGATGTCCCACATGAAGGAGGAATCTCTCGAAATCGGCGAAGGCCAGTACGAAGGTCGCAGTGTTGTCGTTGGGATGGAAGGTGACCCGCACCGCCTCTTTCAGGTCGCGGTCGATGAACACCCGGACCTGGCGATCCGCGTCGTTCAGCAGGCCGAACGGGGACACCGCCCCCGGGGTCACGCCCAGGTACTTCATCAGACGCTCGGGAGACCCGAAACTCAGCTTGCCGTCGCCGATCTGATCGGCCAGCTGGCGAAGGTCGGCCCGCTTCGAATGGGTCAGGATGACCAGGTAGTGCCGGTCGCCCTTCTGGTTGCGCAGGAACAGGTTCTTGCAGTGGGCCGCGTCGATGTGAGCCCAGTGGGTTTCGGCCTCGGCTACGGTCGCAACCGGCGGGTGGTCGTGCCGATCGAACCCGATCCCCAGGGCCTGCAGACAATCGATGACCGGCTGCTGGCGTTCGTTCATCCTCCGATTTTCGCTCACGCCGCTCATTCACTCCCTCGGGAAGAGCAGAGGTAACGCCGCTTCCGATGTGAAGATGCAGCGTGCGTTGTGGCCGCAGAGCGGGACAATGGTGACCGCGTGCGGCGCGCCGAATTTCTCCCGGACGTGCTTTGCGAAGGCCTGACCTCGGGCGAGGCGGGTGGGGCCCTGGGCCATCGCGGGGCACGACCCGTCGAACCCTCCAAGGGGAAGGATGTCCAGCTCGCCGAGCAGGTACGTAGTCGGGCGCGCCGCCATCTGCTTCCGGATCTGATCGTCGGTCTGTTTCTCCGAGTAGCCGGCTCGGTTATTGAGGCCGAAGGGCCATTGGTCGTAGGTGGTGCAGTCGCGCGCATCGCCGGGCAAACGGAAGGCCGCCGCGTCCTTCGGTGTCTCCCTGATGTACCCCGGGGCATTGGCGGTCAGGGAATATGCAGCGATGGTCGGCCGCACGTCGTCCGGGTAGGCGTAGCTCGATGGATTCGAGACCACGTAGGTCACCGGCACGCCAAGGCCCTCGTGAACCTGATTGGTCATTTCGTAGCGATTCACGACCTGTCCGCCGGCGGAGTGACCGGCGACCACGACCGCCTTGAGATTGGGAAACACGCTCCTCCGCGCCACCTTGCGCAGAATCTCATCGACGAAGTCGAACGAGGTGACGCGGGGGTGGCTGATCGAAGATCCGCCGGAGCGCCAGGTGCTGCAGTGCCAGCTGATCTCGTCCTGGCCGAGGGCGTCCTTGCAGCCCGCCCCGTCGTTCGACGCGATGCGCGGGGAGATGACGAGAGTGTCGTCGAGCGCGCCCCCGAGGAATGCCGCCGCGGTGGCCGACCGGAAATAGTTGTCGGCATCACGCCCGGCCCCGTGGATGAGAACGAACACGCGCGTGATCGCTTCGTTCCTCACCTCGAGAGGGTAGGAGCGATAGATCATCGAGCGCTGCGGGCCGTGGCCCAGGGCGACCCACTCGGCGCACTCAGGTGCGGCCGCCGTGCAGGGAGTGGCGGAGGCCGCAGGGGCGGAAAGAGCGCTCGAGGCCAGCAAAGCGAGAGAGAGGCTGTTCATGAATGGAGTCCTTCCGTAGGGTTCCCGAGAGCTTAGTGGCATGCGGCAGGGCCCGGGAGCGCCCGCCCCCCAAGGCTCTCCGAGGACTCAATGCACCGGCGGCGTGATCGCGTCGGTCAAGGGCCCCGCAAGTTCGTCGTAGACGCGGTGCAGGTACCAGTCGACGAGGTAGATCGCGAAGAGTTCGTTCTGCCGGGGATCGTTCCTGGTGATCCGGCCGCGCAGATTGTTGAGGGAAGGCAGGATGAGTTCCTTCGCCTGATCGGGGTCGAGTCCCTTCGTCCGGGCCTCCTTTCCCTGGCGCAGCAATTCGCGGAAGACATCCATGGTGGCGTGCAGAAGAATCTTGTCGCGAAGGGGTTCGCCGTGGCCGGGAATCCAGACCGTCGCGTCCAGCGCGTCGATCTTCTCGAGCGCATTGAGCCAACCCGTTGGATAGACGCCCAGGGCAAAAGACACCGGGTTCACCAGAAGGTCGCCGGTGACGACGATTTTCTCCTTGGGCAGGTACAGGAAGGCATCCCCCGGCGTCACCGCTCGACCGTAGTTCAGGACCTGGATCTCGCGCTCTCCCAGGTGCAGGGTGAGCCGCTCGGTGAAAGTCAGATCCGCGAAGACGTGCTTGACGCTGCGCTTCTGGTCGAGGAAGAAGCGCCCCGTGGAAAGCGCCGCTTTCATCTTGGGCAGGCTGGTCGGGGGCGGACTCGCGGCTTCGGCAGCCTTCACGCGCATGCCGAGATCGTCGAGATAGCCGGGCAGCTCCTGGTCAAGCCCTGGCTGGTTGAAGGCGAGCGCCGGCCCCATCATCAGCTCGCGCGTTCGCGCGTGAGTAATCACGCGCACGTCCGGGAACGCCCGCCTATAGACCTCGGTTCCATACCAATGGTCCCAGTGCCAGTGCGAGTTCACCACGTACCTGACCGGCTTGTCAGTCAGCTTGCGAATCTGCGAGAGAACCGCTTCCGCCGCGGCCGGCGTGCCATTCGTATCGAAGACCAGAACGCCGTCGTTCGAGAGAATCACCACAGAATTCCCGTCGAGTCCGACGTCTCCGTAGGGCGCAGTCATGAAGACGTAGACACCCTCCGCCACCTGAACCCGTGTCGGTGGTTCGAGGACCTGCGCGTCGGCCAAGGCCGGCGCCAACGCCATGACCACGATTCTCCCTACCGACCCGGCGTTCCAACCGCTCGATTTCCGATCCACGCTGACTCCTCTCTTTTCCCCTTCATGTCGCCCGCTTCGATCCAGACGATGGACTGTTTCGTCAGCAAATCGCGTGCCGCTGCGATCCCAAAGCCATTGGCGACCGCCATGACCCAGGTCGTACCGAGACCGGACGCTCCGCGTCCCACGAACGGGCAAGGGGGACGCCGCACGCCACACTAAACTCCGCCGCAGAGTGGCCGAGGTACGACGCGCGCGCCCGTGGATCGTGGGCGTCTTCATCCTGATCGCGGGCCTGTGTTCCTTCCGCCTCGCCGCGAGCTACGCGGAGCGGAGGATCGCGGCGCGGATCGAGCGGGTAGCGGCGGCCCTGGGCGTCCGGGTCCAATACGAACGGCTCCACGTCGGGCTGCTGCCGCCGTTTCAACTTGTGGGGCTCGTGGTCGAGAAGCCCGGGCAGTTGACCGCACACATCGACGCGGTCTCCGCCCGTCCGTGGTTCCGCGGGCCGCGCGGCTTCGGCCTGCTCGGCCGCGTCACGATGGGCCGCGTTCGGATTTCGCTTCCCGCGGACACCGAAATCTCTGTCTACCCGACGACCTGGGAGGTCGACTCCGGCCTCTCGATCACGCTGCTGGCTCCGATCGCGGGCCTCCGCTTCACCACGCTTACGAGCCTCCGGGGCCGCGCGTTCGATGTCACCGCGACGCAACTGAGGATGGATACGCTGGGCGCATTTGCGGTCGAAGGAGATACGTCAAAGGAACTCGGTCTGCTCGACGGCAGCGCGCACGTCGAGGGCGATCCGCGGCGGGATTTCCAGGCCCGGTGGCGGTTCTCCGCTTTCGGTGGAGAGAGCGGCGGCAGCCTCATCGTCATTCCGAACCAGCCCGATGCAAAAGTCCAGTTTCAGTCCTCGATGAAGGGTCTCGACTTCGCGCGCGTCCTTCGGTCCCTCGGAGTCGACGCGGCCACGGAGCCGAACGCGCTCGGGTCTCTTTCCGGAACGGTCAGCGTGGGCGGCCTGCTCCGCGATCCTTCGACCATCGAGGTCATTCAGCGCATCGACTTCAAGCGCCCGGCCCGGACGCCCCAAGAAGTCCTGCGGTTGCGCGGCGCCTTCGTCCACGAGGTCGTCACGAACACCGGGGCCAGGAAGGTCATCGAGGTCGCGCCGGGATCTGAGGACTTCATGGCCATCGGGGATGTGCCGCCGCTTTTCCTCCGCGCGCTCCTCATCGCCGAAGACTCCGCGTTCTACGGACATCCCGGCATCGACCTGACCGAACTGCCGAAGGCGATCGCCAGAAACATCGCGCGCGGCGGCTCCGTCCGGGGCGCTTCGACCATCACCCAGCAGCTCGCCAAGAACCTGTTCCTGAGCCGGGAGAAGAGCCTGCGGCGCAAGCTCAAGGAGCTTTCCTATTCGTTTCTCCTCGAATCGACGCTGGGAAAGCAGCGCATTCTCGAGATCTATCTCAACATCATCGAGTGGGGGCCGGGGCTTTACGGCCTGCGCCCCGCCGCGTATCACTACTTCGACAAGGAGCCGGCCGCGCTGTCGCCGCGAGAAATCGCCTTCCTGGTGTCCATGATTCCCGGGCCGGTCAAGTATCAGCGGTCGATCCAGAGCGGCGAAGTGACGGGCGGCTTCGATACGCTGGTGAACAACCTGCTGGTGAAACTCCGCTCCGTCGACGCTCTTTCCGAAGAGGAGTTTCAGGCGGCCCTGGCCGAGACCCTCGTCTTCGGCGGGCAGCTGCCGGTCATCGACGAAACCGTGGGTGACCCGGGCGATCAATGACCACCGTGCCTGACCCGGACCTTATGGGCGAGCCAGGTTCCGCCGCCTCGAGCGGCGAGACCGAGGATCAGGGCGCCGATGACGATGAACGCGATGGTGAGTCTTCTGGACATGGACTTGAAGTTCTCCTGAGAAACCACGCAAGGGGGTTGCGCCTACTCGAAGCCGAGGGCTTCGCGTACCGAAAACCGCGACGCGTTCCAGGCGGGCAGAAAGCTCGCGAGGGCGCTGAGGGCCAGCGAGGCCACGAACCAGATCAGGACGCCGTTCGGATCGAAGAAGAAGCTGAGTTCACTCTGGAACATCACAGTGGCGAGAAGATCGCCGAGGCCGCGACTGAGTGGCCCGGCGATCACCGCGGCGATGATGAAGCTCATCGCGCCGATGGCCAGCCCCTCGGTCACCACGATCAGCCACACCACTCTCGACGAGGCGCCGATCGCGCGCAGGACACCCATCTCGCGGCGGCGCTCCAGCACGTTGAGGCTCATCGTGGTCATGAGCCCGAGCCCGCCGACGCCACCGATGATCACCGACATCACGACCAGGAAGACATAGATCATCAGCATGTGCTGGTCGAAACCAAAACGACTCTCCTTCTTGCTCTGGGTGGATAGCGCCTTGATGCCCTCAGCCTCGAGATTGCGGTCGAGGTCTTCCTTGAACCGGTCGATGGAGGCGGGGTCCGAGCGATCGAGAGCCACCCGGACGGTGTTGGCCATTCCCACATGCCCGCTCGCGCGCTCGAAGTAGGTCCGCGAGACGTAACCCACCGGTGGCGAGAACGCCTCTCTTGAAATCCCCACCACCCGCCACGGCGACTCGGCCGGGCCCATGCGCAGAGCGACGGTCTGGCCGACCTTAACCAGAGGATTCCGAGCGGCAAGTGCCGTGTTCATCACCAGGGCGTCCGTATCGTCGGGCCGCAGATCCCGGCCCTCGCTGATCTCGAGTTTCAACAAGTTCGTTCCCGGCTGAACTCCGAGCACCGGGAAGCGGTCCCGGCTGGCGTCAGCACCGCCAGCATGCCCGCCTCCACGCCCGCCGCCGCCATGAAGGCCGTCGCCGCTCGACGGTGTCGCCGGTGCCTCGGCCGCGGCCACTACCACCGAGGCTTCGGTCGCGATCCAACCTTCGGATCGAAGCGCGCCCGGCGATTTCGCGATCGCACGTTCGATCCGATCTATCGGGTACATCGTGCCGAGGTTGATCGAGAGGTCGAACTTCTTCGACGCGAACAGATGATCGAGGGTGTTGATCATCGAGGCCCGAACGTTGAGCGCCGACATGAAGAACAAACCGCCCACACTCAGGGTGAGAAGAGTCAGGGCCAGCCGGGTTCGCCGCCTGAAGCTGTTTCGAATCGCGAGCAGCAGCGGGCGACCGAGGCCGGAAACGCCTGCGAGAGCGCGATCGATCGCGCTCGTGCCAAAACCGCGATCGGAGACGCCGAAGTCCGCGAGGGCGGCCCAGACCGTGATGCCGCTCCCCTTGGCCACAGGGTACGCCGCCGCGAGCAGGGGCGCGGCGAGGCCAACCAGGGCCACGAGCGCGTAGACCCACAAGGGAACGGCGAAGCTGGTCAGGTCGAAGTTGAGGAAGACGGCCAGATACCGGCACAGGGCGCGCGCGCCGAGCATGCCAAGAGGAACCGCCGCCACAACAGCGGCAACGCCCAGGAGCAATGCCTGACCCAGATAGATCGAAGCGATCTGACCCCGCGTCCCGCCGATCGCCTTCATCATCCCGATCTGTCGAACCTGAGAGGCCATGAGAGCGGTCAGGAGATTCACGACCAGAACGCCGCTCAAAGCGAGCACGAGCAGACCGAAGCTCAAGATGGCGAGGAGCAGCATGCCCATCAGGTCGGCGTGGGGATGCTTACCGGGAGCGGGAATGTCCGTTCCCCGGACGGCATGGCCCCGTTTCTCGAGGATCTTCCTGACCTCCTCCGCGACACTCCCGATGTGAACCCGGTCGAAGCGGTCTCCCTTCACCAGGATCTTGAGGTGATTCAGGAACGGCTGTTCGCCCAGCAAGGCCAGGGTCTCGAGGGTGATGTAGCCGTAAACGATATTCTCCATGCGCGCCTGCGCCTGACCGACGTCATGGACGCCGCCCGTGACCCGGAGGGTTTGAAAATCGCCGTTCGGCATCTTGACGGTGGCGGCGTCCCCGATACGGACGTTCGCGACCTGAAACGCGTCGCGCTCGATCAGGATCTCGCCCTTCCCCGGCGGCCACGCTCCGCCTTCGCGGTTGATGGTGCTGACCCGGATGTCCGCGTAGTCCTTCACCACGAAGAGCATCAGACTCCGCCACTGCGCGGGGCCGGCCTTGATCCGGCCCGCGACCACGCGACGCGCCTCCGCAGCGGCCACCCCGGGATTCGCGGCCACGGCCTTCAGAAGGTCGTCGTCGATCGCGTCCGTCCGCAGGGTGGCGGAGGCGGGATTGGTGGCGAGATAACCCTGGTTCAGCTCGCGATCGAGGATCGCGTAACTCGACAGGACCGCGGAGAAGGCGGCGATGCCCAGGGCGATCGCGGCCACCACGAGGAACGATCGCGTCCGCTCCTGCCAGAAATCGCGGAGGACCTTGCGCCAGGGCGTGGTCATCGAATCACCGCTCCGTCCGCGATCTGGATCGTGCGATCGATGACGCTCGCGATGTCGCGCTCGTGGGTGGCGATGAGCACCGTGGTTCCGCCGCCGGCCAGGCTGCGAAAGAGGGTGAGAACTTCGCGAGCGGTGGTGGAGTCGAGATTGCCGGTCGGCTCATCGGCCAGAATCACCGGCGGCTCGTTCGCGAGCGCCCGGGCGATGGCAACCCGCTGCTGCTGGCCGCCGGAGAGGGCCGAAGGGAGCTTGTTCGCCTGATCCGCGACGCCCACCCGATCGAGCAGGCTGAGCGCGCGTTTCCTTCTTTCGGCGGGAGGGAAGGTGCGGCAGAAATCCATGGGCAGTATCACGTTCTCGACCACGGTGAGGGTGGGCAGAAGCTGAAAGAACTGGAACACGAGCCCGACATGACGACCGCGCCAGATCGCGAGTTCGTTCTCGCTCATGCCCTGGATCGCGGTTCCGCCGACACTCACCGATCCGGAGGTCGGGCGATCGATGCCACCCACCATGTTGAGCAGCGTCGACTTGCCGCTGCCCGACTTGCCGACCACGGCCACGAATTCACCGGCTTCGATGGTGAGGTCGATTCCGCGGAGTGCTATGAAAGCGCCGGCGGGTGTGTCGTAGGTCTTGTTGAGGCCCTGGAGTTCAATGAGCATGAGGCAAGGTATCGAGGTCGCCCTGAACCGAGGGTGAACGTGGTGTTCAGCCGCCGTTCAGGTCCAGGTGGGCTATAACCACATCGGAGATCCCTGCCCCTTGAGAGTCCTGGTTGTCGAAGACGAAGCGCTGCTGTCGAAGCAACTGGCGACCGCCCTCGGGGACGCGGGCTATGCGGTCGACTGCGCCGAGGATGGGGAGAAGGCCGATTTCATGGGACAGACCGAGGGCTACGACGCGGTGGTGCTGGACCTCGGGCTGCCGAAGATCGACGGCCTGACTCTTCTGAGGCGATGGCGCGAACAGGGTCTGTCCGTGCCCGTGGTCGTCCTCACCGCTCGAGGCGCGTGGCACGAGAAGGTCCAGGGCATCGACGGCGGCGCCGACGACTACGTGTCGAAGCCCTTTCGCATGGAAGAACTGCTCGCGCGCCTGCGCGCCCTGATCCGCCGTTCGGGTGGTCAAGGCAGTCCGGAGTTGCGCTGCGGCTCGATCTCGCTCGACCCGAGGAGCGCGAGAGTGACCAAGGACGGCGTGGCCGTGAAACTCACCGGCCACGAGTTCCGCGTCCTCTCCTACCTCATGCACCAGCAGGGGCGGGTGGTGTCCCAGAGCGAACTCACCGAGCACATCTACGCGCAG
>JANODX010000117.1:0-31711 GCA_031412915.1 Vicinamibacteria bacterium
ACACTATGGCCCCTTCTTCATCCGCATGGCCTGGCACGCCGCGGGCACCTATCGGATCCACGACGGTCGCGGCGGCGGCGGCAGCGGAGCCCAGCGCTTCGCGCCCCTGAACAGCTGGCCGGACAACGTGAGCCTCGACAAGGCGCGCCGCCTGCTCTGGCCGGTCAAGCAGAAGTACGGCCGCAAGCTCTCCTGGGCCGACCTGATGATTCTCGCCGGCAACGTGGCCATCGATTCGATGGGACTCAAGACCTTCGGTTTCGCTGGTGGCCGCGCGGACATCTGGGAGCCCGAGGATGTCTACTGGGGTCCGGAAACCAAGTGGCTCGGTGACGAGCGCTACAAGGGCGATCGCGAGCTAGACAAACCGCTCGGCGCCGTCCAGATGGGCCTGATCTACGTGAACCCGGAAGGCCCGAACGGCAACCCGGACCCCCTCGCCTCGGCCCGTGACATCCGAGAGACCTTCGCCCGCATGGCCATGAACGACGAGGAGACCGTGGCCTTAACCGCCGGCGGCCACACCTTCGGCAAGGCCCACGGCGCCGCCGATCCGGGCAAGTATGTCGGTCGCGAACCCGAGGCCGCGAGCCTCGAAGAGCAGGGCCTCGGGTGGAAGAACAACTTCGGCTCCGGAAAGGGCGTTGACACCATCAGCAGCGGCATCGAGGGCGCCTGGACGCCCAATCCGATCAGGTGGGACAACGGCTACTTCGAGACCCTGTTCGGCTACGAGTGGGAGGTGGCCAAGGGCCCCGGCGGCGCCCAGCAGTGGAGGCCGAAGGATCCCAAAGCGGCGACCACCGTGCCGGATGCCCACGATCCGAAGAGGCGCCACGCTCCCATGATGACCACGGCCGACATGGCCATGCGCATGGACCCGGCCTACGAGAAGATCTCGCGCCGCTTCATGGCGAACCCGAAGGAATTCGCGAAGGCGTTCGCCCGTGCCTGGTTCAAGCTGACCCACCGCGACATGGGCCCGCGCGCCCGCTACCTCGGCAAGCTCGTGCCGCAGGAAGTGCTGATCTGGCAGGACCCGCTCCCTGCCGCCGATCACAAGTTGATCTCGGAGAAGGACGTCGCGGCCCTGAAAGCCAAGGTCCTCGCGTCCGGCCTGTCCATCTCCCAGTTGGTCAACACCGCCTGGGCGTCGGCGGCCACGTTCCGCGGCAGCGACAAGCGCGGTGGAGCCAATGGGGCGCGCATTCGCCTGGCCCCGCAGAAGGACTGGGAAGTCAACCAGCCCGCTGAACTGGCGAAGGTCCTGAAGACGCTGACGGCGATCCAGAAGGCCTTCAACGCCAAGTCCAGCGGAAAGAAAGTCTCGCTGGCCGACTTGATCGTCCTGGGCGGTTGCGCGGCGGTCGAAGCGGCGGCGAAGAAGGCCGGTCAGACGTTGAAGGTCCCCTTCTCGCCCGGCCGCACGGACGCGACGCAGGCGCAGACCGACGTGGAATCGTTCGCGGTTCTTGAGCCCATGGCTGACGGGTTCCGCAACTACGTCCGGAAGGGATGCGAAGGATCCGTGGCTGAACTGCTGGTGGACAAGGCGCAACTGCTCAACCTGACCGCTCCTGAGATGACGGTTCTCGTCGGTGGCCTGCGAGCGCTGAACGCGAACGTCGGCCAGTCCAAACATGGCGTCTTCACGAAGCGGCCGGAGACGTTGACCAATGACTTCTTCGTGAATCTGCTCGACATGGGCACCCAGTGGCGGAAGTCCGCAGGTTCGGAAGGCGTGCTCGAAGGGCGTGATCGGGCGACCGGTGCGGTCAAGTGGACGGGGACCATCGCGGATCTGGTCTTCGGTTCGAACTCCCAGCTCCGGGCCCTCGCGGAGGTCTATGCATGCGGCGACTCCCAGCAGAAGTTCGTGCGTGACTTCGCGGCGGCCTGGAACAAGGTCATGAACCTGGATCGCTACGACCTTGCGTGATCTCAGAGGAAGGTCCTACAGGTCCTGTACTACTGAGCCGCGTCCAGGCCCTGGAAGCTGGAAGTAGAGACGGTGCTCGGGGTTCTGAAACGGGAACCCGCACCCCACACTCCAAAAGATCCGACGGCGGTCGTCGGCACAGTGAGGTGCGGGGTCGACTTTGGGGTATCGAAGAGCCGGAGCGGTCCGAACAACTACGATTCCGTCAGCCATGAGACTCCACTACCGAATCGTCAACGTCTCTCCGTCGCGGTGTGGATACTGCCCACCGTGATCTTCGTTCCGATCTCCATCGTGTGGAGCCGGCATTGCCAGCGGAGGTTCGGAATGGTCCCTGCGAGGCTGGCCTCCAATCCGGCGCTTGGGTCCGGAGCCGTCTGACCCCGGTCTGTTGGCGATAGGGCAGGTCTCCGTCCACTGCCGGTCACACGAAGGACAAATACCGCCGGTATCGAACGTGTTCCAGGAGAACAGGCACCCGCAACTCCACCGGTCGTCCCGCCGCGGCTCACACCCGCACGCGGGACATCTGATGCGCGGGCGCCCTACGCGGTAGCCGAAACGCTCGCGAACCGTCGGCGGTCGCTGCTTGTCCGGGTCGGCCCTGAGGAGGAGCAGAAGCGGCAACATGCGACCTGGAGCCCGCCTCTCTACCAGCCCGTCCAGATCGGGCCGTCGCCGAAGTCCCACAGCAGATAGGCGCGGAACTCTTTCGGCTTCGGTCCTTCCGTCGGACGCAGCGGAATGCCCAGGCCCATCGAGGCGATCACGTGGCCGAGTTTGTTCAGCGCCTTCGAGAGGCCGATGACCACGGTCTGTGAGTGGCTCTGGTTGTCCGGGTTGTAGGCGCCGATCAGTTCCAGGGCCGGGACATAGCCGGTCCGCGAGAAGCCGATCGGAGGAAAGGAGTAGCCGATCGCGTACTTGTAGTTCTTCGAGGCCCGGTCGGTGTCCGCGGGAAGCTCCACCGCAACCTTCGCCTGAACGACGCTGGACCGGATTCCCTTGCCAAAGGCCAGGAAAGGAACGAAAACGGTGGTGCCCGAGCTCAGACCCTTCCCCTTGTTACCGGTGGGCAGGGCCACTTCAAGGCCGCCGGAGAATATCTGGAGCTTCGCCGGGTTGAAGGCGAAGACGTACTTTCCCGAGACCACCACGTCGCCGATGCCCGCGCCATACCCCTCGTTCGTCGCGTTCGGACGGAGGGGAAACTCGAGCTCGTACTGGAAGCGGGGGCCCAGACGGTTTTCGTAGACAAACTCCAGCTCCGTCTCGCCTTCATCAGGGACGATCTTCGTCTTCAGCACCACCTCCGCCTCGGGGAAGGCCTTTCCGGTGGCGATGAGACGGCGAAAGTTGAGATCCCCCGGGGGGTACCGGTCGGCGGTCTTGCAGAACGTTCGAAGGTAAGCGACCACCGCGGAGATCTCCTCGGGGGGAAAGGCCTCGCCGAAGGCCGGCATCACGTCGGCCAGACCGTGCTTCGGGCCTCCGTTCGTGACCACCGACTGCCACAGGGCCGAAGGCTCGGCGGTGGTTCCGCAGTCCTCAAACGAAACCGGCCGAATCTCGCTCTCCCAGGCCGGATTTCCGGCCCCGTTCTCGCCGTGGCAAAGGACGCAGGCCATTTCATAGACCTCCTTGCCCTTGGCGATCTGCGCCGGGTTTGCGGTCGACCAGCCCGCCAGGAGCGCCAGCGCCAGAACTGTCATGGGGGCGCTCTACTTGAGCGTGTAGGTGAGGTCGACCGTGCCCGATCCGCCGGCCTTGACCACGACCTTGCCCGTCATCAGCTTGAGGGTTGGATGCTGCGCCTCAACCTCATACTCGCCCGGCGGAACGTTCGGGATTTCGAACGTGCCGTCGTCCTTCGTGATGGTGAAGAAGGTGTGCTCGAACACCGCGATGTACGAACGCATCCAGGGGTGCACGTCGCAGCTCACCGGGAAGAGGGTCTCGGCCTTGTCGAACTTCTTTTCCGACTCCATCCCCTTGCGCGGCTGACCCACGTTGAAGCCTGGATTCACCACGGGGCGCGGATGGATGTTGTGGAGGGTGTCGTCGCTGTTGCGAAGCTTGAGCGGCTGGCCGGCCTGCAGGGCAATCACCACGGGGGTGTACATACAGCCCGACTGATCGAGAACCACCGGCGTCGTGATCGGAGGGAACGTACCCACAACCTTCGTCTTGATGGAGACGATGACGTTGGCCAGGCCGCCATTCTTTCCCTCGATCTGCCTGCGCTCGGCTCCGCCGGGGTTGGCCTGCAGGCACCGGGGGTCGGCAGACATGCGGATCTTGAGGGGCTCGGGTGCTACACCCTTGAACAAGATCCTGCCCGCTATCTTTCCGGGGGCCTGGGCCTCGACCTCGACAACCGTGGCGGCGAGGGCGAGACCGCCCGCGGCCGCAACAATGAGAGACGCTTTCGATCGCATGGGCGTAATGATACCGATGCGCGGCGGAAGGCCGCTACTTACCTGGTCAGAGCGGGTGTGCGACATGTTTGTGGGTGGAGAGCGTCAGTTCGCGCCAGGCGAAGCGGTCCGATAGTAACGAGGCTGTCGGGCGGTCGCTGAGGGAGGTCCGTATTGAAGTACCCGGTGACGTTCGGGGGAAGCCGATCGCGTCCGGTCCCTGAGCTCGTCGAAGGGACCGGCGTTGGGGGTGGCTTCGACAAGCTCAGCCACCGGCATCCACCGGGTCTTGCAGGATCGCCCCACAACCATGTCGCACACCCGGTCAGAGCGAAGCACGGCCAGGCGCGGCGGCGCGGCCAACGGGGCGCGCATCCGCCTGGCTCCGCGGCGCGGGGGTCCCGAAGGCGCCCGGTGTCCCGCCGAGCGATGTGTGGAGGTAGGCTCGCGTCATGGAGAACGAGATGAAAATTGACATCGGCATCAATGCCGCCAAGCGCAAAGAGATCGCCTCGGCGCTGGCCGTCGATCTGGTGGCCTCTAGCGCATCCGCGGAAACATTCCGACCGGGTTCGACCAGGCCTAAACTCTCAGTCGCAGGGGTCAAAGGAGAACACCATGTACAAGAGCCCGAGCCCGATTGAAGAAAACGCCCGCGTCCGCTTGATCGACACGCTCAACGAGCGCCTGGCCGACGGCCTCGACCTGTGGACTCAGGTGAAGGTCGCGCACTGGAACGTCAAGGGCCCGCAGTTCGCATCTTTGCATCCGCTGTTCGAGACCTTCGCGGTGTCCCTCGCCAACTTCAACGACGCGGTGGCCGAACGGGCGGTGACCCTGGGCGGCGTCGCCCACGGAACCGCGCGGCACGTGGCCGCGCACTCGAAGCTGCCGGAGTATCCAGGCGACACGTCCCGCGGAATGGACCACGTCCGCCTCCTGGCCGAGAGGTTCGATGTGTTTCTGGCCGGCCTGCGCGAAAGCCGCACTCTGGGCGAAAAGTCCGGCGATGTCGACACCGTGGATCTCATTACCGGAGTGATCTCGGAGTTCGAAAAGAACAGCTGGTTCCTGAGAGCGTCCCTCGAGGGGTGAGAGAGAGGCCGTCCCTCCGGCCCCGCGATACCGCCTATCCGATCAACTCGTCCAGGGCCTCCAGAAGCCGCGCCACGTCGTGATCGTCCACCCAAAGGTGCGGCGCGAATCGGAGGGAGTTCCCGCGTTGGCTGATGTAGATGTTCCGCTTCTTCATCAGGGCGACGAGATTCCCGGTATGCGAGGCCGGCAGCACCGCGCCGAACATGTGCGGGCACCGTTGTCTCGCCGCGGGTAGCCGGAAGCCCAGTCGCTCCAGGTGAGCGGAGATCTTCGAATTGATCGCCGCGAGGGACGACGCGATGTTCTCGATGCCCCAGACCTCTATCTGCTCGAGGGCGGCGATGGCGCCGGGAAGGGTGGTGGAGGAACCTTTCTCGCCCATCTCGAATCTGCGGGCTCCGGGCAAGTAGGTGTCCGAGTAGTCGGCGAGCGAGGTGAAATCCTCGGCGTTGTCACGGGCGAGCCAGGTCTCCTCCAGCGGGCGGGCGTCCCGCCACCGCGGCGAAACGTAGAGCAGGCCGACGCCGTAGGGGCCGAGTTGCCATTTGTAGGAGGCGGCCACGAGGAAGTCCGGCTGGATGCTTCCGATGGAGAAGGGCATCGCGCCGAGGCTCTGGGTCGCGTCGACGACCAGGATGCTGTTGTTCGCGCGGCAGGCGACACCGATTGGTTCGAGATCGATGCGGGCCCCGGTCGTCCAATGGCACGTCGAAACCGCGACGACCCTCACGTGTTCGTCAATCGCCGCGAGGATGGCATCGGCCCAGTTTCCGTCCGGCGGGGCCGGGACCGTGACCATCGTGGCCCCCCTCTCCTGAGCCGTCCGTCTCCACGGCAGGACATTGCTTGGGAACTCATCGGCGATGACCAGGATGCGGTCGCCGGGCTTCAGGTGGGGCTCGATCGCGCGGGCCGCGGTGCTCAGCCCGTAGCTTGCGGCCGGGACCACCGCGTATCCATCCGCGTCGCTCCCATAGATCCGTGACCAAAGCCGGCGAATCGTCTCGGCGTCTTCGAAGAAGTGGGGAGGTGTGCGCTCCCAGGGGGAACTCTTGGCTCGTGCCCCGGCGATGAGTCGATCCCGCGACTCGTTGAGCTGAGGCGAGTAGTACGCGCAGTTGAAGTAGGCGATGTCGCGGGGGATGTCGAAGAGGCGCCGCTGGGACGGGATGATGGACATAGGGCCTCGCCGCCTCAGCGCGTGGCGGGTGGCTCGAGGCCGGCGCGGGCCTCGATCAGAAGTGCCGTGTTCCTCACCACCGCGTCCTCGAGGATGCGGGCCTGTTCTCGCGCGATGTCCCACCGCTTCGCTTCGATCGCCTCGGTCAGGCCGGGCAGCTCGAGGTTGGCATAGGTATAGCGCGCCGCATACAGGAGGTGCTTGAACCACGGCCTTTCGGGGATGCCGCGTTCGTCGAGCCAGTTGCGTTCGAACTGGAGGATCTGCGCGTTGAGCCGGGTCAGCGCCGCGCCGTCCGGTGCGGGCGGCGCGGAGAGGGCGCGCCCCACCGCGGCCTTCAGGCCTCGCGCCGCCGCATCCATCTCGGCGATGCGCGCAAGGAGCGGCCGGAGGTTCACCTCGCTCTTCACCACGGCTCCCTTGGGGAGGCCCTGCACGAAACCGCGAAGACTGGCCGCATAGGACGCGAAGTCGAAGGGCAGGATGGCGGCGTTTGCGAGACGCAGCGCCAGCACGCCCCAGAACTGCGACATCAGAGCGTGATACTTGAACCCCGGATCGCCGAAGTGGTTCATCCAGAAATGGTTGTCGTAGATGGAGTGATACACGCCGTAGGGGCCGTCGAACTGGAGGAGCACGCTGCTCAAGCCCACGTGGTTGAGGAACACCGTGTGGTCGGAGCCGCTCCCGATTTTCGTGTTCACCAGACCTTCGTCTTCGACCGCGGCCTTCTTCTCTTCGCGCGCCGACGCGCGCCACGCGGCGTGGAGCGACGTGCCGGAGGGGTCGTTCAGGGTCTTGCTGATCTCCACCAGCAGCGGCGCGAGTGAGGGCACCGCAGCCGGAACGAACATGGGCCCCGAAGCGGACGAATCCACATTGATATACGCGACACCCTTCAGCCTCAGTTCGTCCTTGAACTGCTCGCCCCATTCGGTCGAGCCGGTGAGGCCGTACTCCTCGCCGTCCCAGCTGCACATCACGATGGTGCGCCGGGGGCGGAGACCTTCCTTGAGCAACTCGCCAAGGCCTCGGGTGAGTTCGAGCTGCGAGGCGGTTCCGCTCGACGGATCCACACCGCCAAAGGCCCAGGCGTCGCGATGATTGCCGAGGACGACCCACTCGTCGGGGAGCTCGGCGCCGCGGATGCGGCCCTCGACCACGTAGTTGGGCATGACGCTCGTGTTCATGTCCACCTTCAGATGCGCGCGCACGGCCGAGCCGCCGAGCCGGTACGTAATCGGCAAGGCGCCCTGCCACGCCTTCGGGGCCCGCGGCCCGTCCATGTGCTCGAGCAGCGGCTTGGCGTCGCGCCACGACAGCGGCACGGCCATGATGGCCGGCACCGACTGCGCCTCGGCCACGGGGATCCGCCGCGCGCCTTGCAGCGCCGCCCAGCCCGGGGTGAGCGGATCGCCCGGCACGATGAAGTCGTACGTGATCGCGCCGCGCTGGATGTGGCTCTCGGGGCCCCACGGGCCGTCGGGATACACCTTGCCTCGCGTGTAGCCGTCCTCCGCGGGGTCCGAATAGATCAGAATCGCGGCCGCGCCCTCGCGTTGCGCGGTGAGTGCTTTGAATCCGCGATAGCTGTACGGATTCGAATAGCGCACGAGGACGATCTTTCCCTTCACGTCGATGCCGTTCTTCCGGAGCAGGTCGTAGTCCTGCGGGTTGCCGCTGAAGGCATACACCACGGGCGCCGTCACCTCGCCCGAGGCCGAGAAGCCGAGGTAAGCGCCGCTCACATCGGGGTTTTTGGTGTCGGGGTCGACGTCGTAGGCGTCTTCGCGCAGATGGGCCTTGTAGGCGACGGGCGCCACCATCTCGAGGGACACCTCGCGCGGCGACGACTGCAGCACGTCGTAGCGGTGGATGACCACGTCCTCCCATCCCTGCTGCTTCCACTGCTCGGCGATGTAGCGGGCGAGAAGGTTGTTGCGCTCGGAACCGGCTGGATGCGGCTCGGAGGTGAGGAAGCGATGCTGGCGCTGCAACTCGACGGGAGAAGGAATGGCCGCGAACCGCCGCTCCAGGCGCAATTCGGCGTCGGCTTCGCGACTGCGGTAGCCCGCCATTCCTGCCGCGGCCGGCGGAGCGGCGACGGATGCGGCGCGTCGCGCGGCCGGTTGCGGCCCGGTCGACGGCGGCGCCGATCCCGACAGCGTGGCGGCAAGGAGCGCAAGCGTTCCTGCTGACAACATGAGCGAATTTAGAGGATTGTGAGTCATCCGCGTGCCGAGGGGATCCTAGCAGTCGCCGCGAGCCCCCGTCTGGGAGGCTCAAAGCCGTGGGAAGGAATGCGAAGGGTTTGCGGGAACGGGCAAGCCGACGCGGCAATTGTTGCGCTGAGGCGGCTGCGAATTCCCTGCCCGAGGGCCGGTGGCCGCAAGGGGGGCGACCGTTCTGGCTCTGTCAGTCTGGCGTGACGCTTGCTTCCGCTCGGCCTCAGTCAGGACAGTGCGGAGGGCTTCAGCGCTATGACCATCGACTCGTACCGTTTCCTCGACTTCGCGTCGAGACAGATCATGAAGGCCTGGGCCGACCGCCAGGAGTCCGGGCTGATCCCTTTCACGCCCCTTGGAAAGCCCCTGCGCGAGTGCACCGTGGTCCTGATCTCAACCGCTGGTGTTGCGCGTAACGACGACCGGCCGTTCGACCAGGAAGGGGAGCGGCGCGACCCCTGGTGGGGCGACCCGACCTTTCGCGCTATTCCCGTCGGAACGACGGAGAAGGACGTGAGGCTTTATCACTTGCACATCGATCCTCGGTTCGGCGAAGCCGACCTCGATGTTGTGCTCCCGATGCGCCGGCTGAGCGAGCTCGTCGAAGAAGGTGTGGTCGGGCGTCCGGCGTCCACCCACTATTCGATGATGGGCTACATCCTCGACACTTCGGAACTGGTGGAGAAGACCGCGCCGGCCATCGCCGAGCGCATGCGCGCCGAGAAGGTCGATGCCGCGGCACTCGTCCCCGCCTGACCGTTCTGCTGCCGGTCCGTGGGACTGGTCCAGCGCGTCCTCGAAACCCGTGGGATTCCGACGGTCGCACTCTCGATGATCCCCGACCTGACCCGCGCGGTCGGTGTGCCCCGGCTTGCGGGCATCGGCTACCCGATGGGCCGGCCCCTCGGGCGGCCGCACGACCCCTCGGGCCAGCGCTCCGTTTTGCGCGCGACATTGGAGTTGCTTGCGAGCGCCTCCGGGCCTGACACCTACGTAGAGCTTCCGTTCGAGTGGCCGGAGTCGCCCGCCCAGGCTCGCAATGCCTCGCGCGACCTGAAACCGCCGCCCATCGCGGAACTACTCAAGAGGCAGCCGTGGCTGCTGCCGAGGCTCTACGGCGGCCGGATTCCGAGGCACGACGCGTTACTCAGCATCGTGCCCGACGCCCGTGTTCCTTGCTACAAGAATGGGACCGAGCAGTCCGGCGATGCGTCTTGAAATCGCCATGCGTCCTCCAGTTTCCGAGGGTGGTTCTTAGTACTACGACTCGCGGGTGGCGGTCCGCCGCGCGAAGGGCCCGGGAAGGCGACCCCGGCGAACGGATGAGCTAGATTCCGTCCATGCTTCGCCGACTCCTTATCGCCGCGGGCCTGGCCGCGCTCATCGTCCTCGCGGTCGCGGTCACGCGAACGGTGCGGTCGCGTCCTGAAGGTGACGGAGTTTCTCGCGCTTCTTTCGACGTGGACGCCAAGGGCGCCATCGAGCGACTCCAGGGCGCCGTGCGCTTCAAGACCGTCAGCACCATGGAGGGTCCAGCCGACCCCGCGGCGTTTGTGGCTCTGCACGACTTCCTCAAAGAAAAATACCCGCTCACCCACAAAGCACTGACCCGGGAGACCGTAGGCGACCTGAGCCTTCTCTTTCGCTGGCCGGGTCGCGATCCGGGCAAGGCTCCGATCGTCCTCATGGGCCATGTCGACGTTGTTCCCATCGCCCCCGGCACCGAGGGCTCGTGGCGCCACCCGCCCTTCGACGCCACCATCGAGGACGGCTGGCTCTATGGTCGCGGCGCCATCGACGACAAGTCCACGGTGATCGCAATTCTGGAGGCGGTCGAGTTCCTGCTCGCTCAGGGCTTCGCGCCCGATCGGGCGGTCATCCTGCAGTTCGGCCACGACGAAGAAGTGGGCGGTCGCGACGGTGCCAAGCCGATGATCGACAAGCTGGTCGTCCTAGGCGTGAAACCCGCGATGATCATCGACGAAGGCGGGGCTCTGACCAGCGGGAAGGCGTTTGGCGCGGGCGCCCTGGTCGCGGCGGTTGGGGTGGCCGAGAAGGGCTCGGTGTCGCTCGAACTCACGGCGAGCGGAGATGGAGGACACTCCTCGACGCCCCCTTCGACCACGCATATCGGACGCCTCGCCCGTGCGGTGGCGACCCTCGAAGCTAATCCGTTTCCCGCGCATATCGATGGTGCGGCGGAAGCGATGTTCGAGCACGTGGCACCCTATCTGCCCTTTGGAAGACGCCTGGCCCTGGCCAATCTCTGGCTGACCCGATCCGTCGTCACCCGCGTCCTCCTTGGCGACCCGCTCACCGCGTCCATGCTGCGGACGACCACCGCGCCCACGATCTTCAATGCCGGCAACAAGGACAACGTTCTGCCGCCCACGGCCTCCGCGGTGGTGAACTTCCGGATCAAGCCCGGTGAAACCGTCCTTAGCGTGACCGAACACGCGAAGTCGCTCATCGCCGACCCGGAGGTCAAGGTCTCGGTTGCCGGGCTCAGTTCGGACCCATCGCCGATTTCGACCATAGACGGCGAGGCGTTCGCGCTCATTCGCCGAACCATCCGCGAGACCCTGGGCGCCGAGCCGCCGCCGGTGATTCCGTTTCTGGTGATGGGCGGAACGGATGCCCGCTATTGGTCGCGCCACTCCGCCCTGGCTTACCGGTTCAACCCATTTCCGATGGAGGACGACGTCATGAAGCGAGCGCACGGGACCGACGAGCGACTCTCCATCGCCGGCTTCGTGAGCGGCGTGAAGTTCTACGCGCAGTTGATCAGGAACGCGCAGGCGATGCGTTAGTTAGTCACGGGCTCCGCGGGAGCAGCCGCCGAGGCTCCGCGGTGAGGGACGGAAGTTCGTAGAGCTTGCCGTCCGAGGATTGCAGGAGCCGGGCGGCCGGGCTCCCGGCGGGCGGAGAGTTCCACGGGTTCCCCGGCGAATGGAAGCCGGGGAGACGCCTCATGATGGCGCCGCTTTCGATATCGATCAGGCCGAGTTCCTCCGTGAAACTGGTTGTGCTCACGCCCAAAACTCCGGGAAACATCTCGCTGCCCAGACGCGGCGCCGTGCCCTCGCCGATCGGGATATCGCGGACCATCTGGCCGGCCGGCGTGAAGATCCTCAGGGTTCGCTTGTTCCAGGCGCCCGCCGAGCCGCCGCTTGTTGCGCCGATCCGACCGTCGGCGAGGAAGATGGCGCTTGGGAAGAGGACATCGCTCAGAAGAACGGAGGAGAGCACTGCGCCCGAAGCGCTGTCGAAGTCGACCAGTGACATCGTGGCGCCCCGGCCCGCCCGCGTGACCGAGGTGATCAGCGCCCGCGCGGCCTGACCGTCGAGTTGAACCCGGGCGGGGCTCTCGACCTTCATCGAAACCACGGTCTTCATGGATCCCGAGTTCGGGTCGAAATCGACCAAATCCAGACTCGGTGCGCCGGAGGCGTCTCGCCGATAAAGGGCGGCCCGCAGGTGACCTGACGGCAGGAACGCCACCTGTCGAACGCCGAACCGGCCGGGTCCGAGATTGACGTCCGACAGCTCGCCGCGCGAACGCGACGTGAACGTGAGATGCCGGTCCCACAGGATCGCGAACACGTCTCCTCCGGGAGAAGGTAGAACCCGGTCGACCACGCCCGCAAAAGACGACAGGTCCCTCGCCGTGAAGTAGTCGGGGAGCTTGCTCGGCATGGGCAGAGGCGCTACCTCGCCCGAGGCGGTTCTCACCCGGAAACTGGTGGCGCCGCCCACGTACCGCCACAAAGGCCGGAAGAAGAAAGGCGTCGCCTCGCTCCAGACCATGGATCCCCCGTCGGCCGACGTCCACGGGCCCTGGTTCGGGTCGGCATTGAGCCGTTGCGCCTGACCCGAGGCGATGTCGACAATGAAAACGGGTCTCAAGCTCAGGCCGTCACCGCGGCCGACTTTCGTGGTGACATAGGCGAATCGACCATCGGGGGAACCCCAGACCGGATGAGCGACGCCCTGGATGGCGTTCGCGCCCGGGTGAAGGACGTAGCTCCAGCCCGCGAGCACCACCACCGCCATGAGTGTGAAATGAGCCATCATGACGAGGCTCTGCAATCGCCAGATTCGCAGTCGCTCGGTTCTTCCCCCCGCGATGGCCACGCAACTCGCCACGAGGCTCGCCACCACCCAGGATCGGGCGAAAAGCCTAATGGGCGTGATGTCGTTGGAGTAGGCGCGCAGCACCAGGTCGGCGAACAGTCCGAAGACCAGGATGAATGCCCCGAGCGACACGCCGAGGCGAAGAGGAAACATGACCATGATGCGCCACCCACTCGCGGATCGCTCCCCGCGACTCCGTACCGCGACGGCGAGGCCCATGAAAAGGGACAAGGCCCACGCGATGCCCAGGACCTCGGCGTGAGAGGGGGTGAGGATCCGCCATTGGAAATCGGCGGCCCCCCGGCTGGACAGCCAGTAGGAGGCGGTGAACGAGAGGAATGCGCCTGCGGCCAGAAGAAGGAGCCCGATGAAGCGCCCGGCGATCAGGGTGCCGGTCGGGAGGGGCCGCGCGAAGAAGAAGGATGACCGGCCCTCCGCGAAGTCAGATCCGAAGTAGCCCCCGGCGGCAACCCCGACCAGGGCCAGGACCACGGTCAGGATGGTGGTCGCCTCGACCTTGACGCCAAGCCCCGAGGCGAGAGCGGGGACAAGACCAGCGACCAGCGCCGCCGATGCCAGGGTGAACCCGAGCCGTCGCCAGTCCAGAAGGGCTACGGCCAGCGCTTTGTTCATGACGGCCTCCCGGGCCCGCGGGTGATGTCGGTGAAGACCTGTTCCAGCGACTGACCGCGTTGCCCCTTTAACTGCTCGACCTCTTCATCGAGAGCGAGATGCGCTCCCTGCAGGATTCCGACCCGATCGGCTATACCTTCGACCCCCGCCAGATCGTGGGTGGTCAGAATCACGGTGGTGCCGCGATCGGCCAGTTCCCCGATGAAATCGGAGAAGAAGTCGTTCCGCGCCACCACGTCGAGGCCCAGCGTGGGGTCGTCGAGGACCAGCAGCTCGGGCTTGCTCGCGAGGGCCAGGGCCAGGGTGAAGAGGGCTCGTTGCCCCTTCGACAGTGCTGACACCGTGGCCGATTCCGGGACGCCGAACCGCGCCAGGCGATCGCGAAGATCGCGTTCATCAAAGGACGGGTACATCGACCGGTGGAAAAAGGCGACGTCGCGCACCCGCAGCTGTCCCGGGGCGTCCGACGATTCGGGGACGTAGGCGGTGCGGGAAAGCAGGCGCGCGCGATCCTTCCATACGTCCTCGCCAAAGATCGTGACCCGGCCCGAGGTGGGCTTCTGCAGTCCGAGCAGGCACCGCATGAGGGACGACTTGCCCGCGCCGTTCCGCCCGAGGAGGGCATAGACCGAACCTCGCACAACCTTGAGCGACACCGACTCGATCACGAGGTTCTTCTCGTATCTGATCGACACCGAGTCTACGCGGACCGCCACTTCGTCGATCATCGCCGCTCTCCTCCCTCTGGGCTGTTCAGTTCGTCCCACGCCCGTTCGAGCGCCTCGCGGGCGGTCTTGATCTCCGCCCCGTGAGTTATGGCGAGGGAAGCGAAAGTCGTGGCCGCCTCGCGAATGAGCCGGGTCTGCTCCGACTTGCGCACGGTCGGCGGGGTGGCCGAAACGTAGGTTCCATCGCCTCGCCTGACCTCCAGCAGGCCCGCGCCGACGAGCCTCTGATAGGCCTTCGAAACCGTGGCCGGGTTGATGCGCAGATCGGTCGCGAGTTCGCGTACGGAGGGAACCAGGTCTCCGGAGACCAAGGCGCCCGAGGCCAGGAGACGGCGCAGACCCTCTTCGATCTGACTCCAGATCGGCCGGGGGTCCGCGGGCTGGATCTTGATGCGGTTCGTCCAGGCGTCGGTTCGGGGTGGCGTCATATTGACTCAGTGTACCGGTACACTAATACACATCACTCCGGGAGTCAAGCCCTAATTTCTCCCAGGGTTCCCCGAGCCCCGTCCGGAAGGAGGCGATCCTTCGGCTGCGACTAGCGGCGGCCTGGTGTTTCGAGCCGGACCTCGAAGCGCTTGAGGCGAAGGGTCAGGCCGTCGGGGCCGGTCAGGCGCACGATGTTGTCGCCCCGGACGAGCGCGGCCTGGGGAATCGAGAGCGTCGTCGATGCGCCGTCGGCCGGAGCGGAGCCGATCTCACGGCCGCCCACGCTCAGGGCGACCCGAGCGCCTTCGGGCCCTTCGAGCTCGATCGACATCGTGGCCGGCTGCGGAGTAAGAGTGGGCAGAAGCAGCTCGGCCTTCCCCTGAAACTGCGGGACGCCGGATTCAAAAGAGGCCAAAGGGCCGAAGCCGTCGAAGAGAAACCAGCGGTGCCGGCGTCCCTCCGTGAGGTTGAACGTTTCCCTCACCGGCCCCGCGAACCGCCCGGACATCGCGTCGAATGTGAACGTCCCGCCCTCGTCGAGAAGCCGCGCGGTCTTGAACCCTTCACGGTTTCGAGCCAGAAACGCGATCGGCTGATTCCAGGCGTCTTCGGGCACATGCCTGAACGAGTCGGTGACGAGGACCAGAGAAACGCAGATCAGAAGTGTTGCCACCGCTGTGACCGAGACCAATCGAGGGAACCGCTCGGCCCGGCCCGGTTCCCTGATCCGGGCAAAACCAAGGCCCGACAGGGCCAGGGGCAGGAGGGCCGGCCACGCGAACACGGACAGACGCGGCAGGTCGGGCAAGGAGAAGTGGTACGGGTTGAGGAGAATGGTGGCGAAGGTCAGGAACCACATCGCCACCCCCTGAACGCGCAGAGGAACGGACGACTCCCGGATGAGGCCGAGGAGAGCGGCCACCGCGAGGCCGGAGAGGAGTGCGGTCGACGCGAGAAGACCCGCGGATTGCTGCAGCCTGGCGCCCACCACATCCAGGAAGGGCCCATCGAGGACGGTTCGGGCTTCTCCCCAGGTGGCACGGAGGTAAAGGGCGAGGGACAAGGCGGGCCCCGCGATGAGCGAAGTCTGGAGCGCTCCTTTTTTCCATCCGCTGATCGGAACGAGGACGAGCGGGATCGCGAAGAGAAGGAGCAGGCACACCTCCTTGGTGAGCGCCCCCGCGGCGAACAGAGCGATCAGAACCAGGATCCTCGGAACGGCCAGTTCCCAGAGAACCAGGGCGATGATCACGAGAGCCAGGGGATCGACGAGGACCTGGTAGTTGAGCAATTCGCGCAGGGGCGGGGACAACGCCAGGGCCAGCGCCCCGAGGGCGGCGGGGCCCGAAGCGAAGCCAAGCCGCTGCAGCCACGACCCGATGACGAAGATGGTGGCCGAGAGACAGACGAGGGAGAGCCAATAGAAACCTACGGCGGCCGAGGACACCGGCAGAAGATGGACGATCCAGGGCGCGAGGATTCGATAACCCCAGGGAGCGAGCGTGAACACACGCGGGCCGTCGGCCATGGCGTCGTAGATGAAGCCGTCGAACGCGGGCAGAACGTAGCGGTCGTATTTCGGGCCGACCCACAACCCGTATCCCAGGACCAGAAGGGCTGGTCCCACCGCGAGGAATCGTTTCAGCATCGGCACGGCCGCGGTTCGCGGCGCAGGTCGGCCTAGGATCCGGCTTTGTCGAGGTTCCCCGACCAGAGGTACTCCTGGGTTTCCTTGACCACTACCCCGGAGAGGCCGAGGAGCGCGATCAGGTTGGGAACCGCCATCAGTCCATTGGCGATATCGGAGAACGTCCAGACCAGGGAGAGGGGCTGTACGGAGCCGACCATTACCGCGATCACCCACAGGACACGGTAAGGACGGATCACCCTCGTTCCGAACAGATACTCCGCAGCCTTCTCGCCATAGTAGGACCAGCCGAGGATGGTGGAAAACACGAAGGTCAGCAGGCCGACGGTGAGAATGAGGCCGCCGAGCACAGGGATGTCCTCGAAGGCGCGATGGGTCAGAGCCGCGCCCGAGAGTCCGTTCTTCCACTCCCCGGAGTTCACGACCACGAGTCCCGTCATCGCGCACACCACCACGGTGTCCCAGAACGTGCCGGTGGATGAAACCAGAGCCTGACGCACCGGGTTCTTGGTCTGGGCGGCCGCGGCCACGATGGGCGCGCTGCCCAGGCCCGACTCGTTCGAGAAGAGGCCGCGCGCGATGCCGTAACGGATGGCCTGGGAGATGGAGGCGCCCACGAAACCGCCCACCGCGGCCTGGCCCGCGAACGCCGAAGTCACGATGGTCACGAGCGTGTCCGGCAGCGTGCTCGCATTCATGGCCAGGAGAATCAGGCAGCCGAGGACGTAGAAGACGGCCATGAAGGGCACCAGCTTCTCGCAGACCGCGGCGATCGACTGAATCCCGCCCAGAATCACGATGCCGGTGAGGATGGTCATGATCGATCCGGTGATCCAGGGAGACAGACCCAGGCTCTCCTTGGCCAGGGCCGAGATCGAGTTCGCCTGGGTCATGCACCCGATGCCGAAGGCGGCCACCGCAGTGAGGGCGGCGAAGATCATGCCCAGCCACTTCGCGTTCATGCCGCGCTCCAGGGCATACATCGGGCCGCCGGCCATGGTGCCTTCCTTGGTGAGCACCCGGTACTTCACGGCGAGGACAGCCTCCGCATACTTCGTGGCTATGCCGAAGACACCGGTGAGCCACATCCACAGGACGGCGCCCGGCCCGCCGATGGACACCGCGGTGGCGACACCTACGATGTTGCCCGTGCCGATGGTGGCGGCGAGAGCCGTGGTCAGGGCGCCGAACTGGCTCACATCGCCCGCTCCCTCCTTTTCCCGCGAGAACGAAAGCCTGATGGCCTGGGGGAGATACCTTTGGATGAAGCGCAGCCGGAAGGTCAGGAACAGGTGGGTTCCGAACAACAGGACGAGCAGGGGAGGGCCCCACACCCAGTCACTGATGGATTGCAGGGTGGTTTCGAACGAGGTCATTCAAGGTCTCCTCAGGAGCGCGGCGGGTCACGGTAGCAGAGGTCCCATTCGGCTCAAAATCCGAACGGCTCTGCTACGCTTTCAGGGTGAAGATCGTGACCGCGTCGTCGGAGATGGCCCCCTACGCGAAAACGGGCGGACTGGCCGATGTCTCGGCGGCCCTTCCCAAGGCGCTGGCCGCGCGCGGCCACGAGGTCACCTGCTTCCTTCCCCGATACGGTTCGATTCTCTTTCCTCCCGGACGGTTCATCGGGTCCGTACACGTTCCGGTGGATAGTCTCCAGCGCAGCGCCGGTTTCTACGAGCGGGAACTGGGCCCGGGCCTTCGCCTCATCTTCGTCGAGCACCCGCCCTTTTTCGATCGCGGCGGCATCTATGGAGACTCGAACGGCGATTTTGGCGACAACGAGTTTCGGTTTGCCTTCTTCTGCCGGGCGGTGCTGGAGTTCTGCCGGAGTCGCGGCTACCGGCCCGATGTCTTCCACGCCCATGACTGGCAGACCGGTCTCCTGCCCGTCTACTTGAAGGCCTTCTACCCGGACGACCCCACCCTCCACCGCGTGCCCACGGTATTCACCATTCACAACCTCGCCTATCAGGGACGTTTTTCCGGCGCGACGCTCGGCCCTCTGGGGCTTCCCGAGTCGCTTCTGACCGAGGACGCGCTCGCTTGGGACGGCGGCGTCTGTTACATGAAAGGCGGCCTGCTCTTCTCCGAAGTGGTGACCACGGTGTCGCCCACCTATTCCCATGAGATCCAGGGACCGGAGCTGGGCCTGGGTCTCGAGGGCGTGGTGCGCTCCCGCGCCGAAGACCTTGTGGGTATCCTCAACGGTGTGGACTACGAGGAGTGGGACCCGCGGCACGATCCTTACCTCGCCGCGTCGTTCAACGAAGAGGAGCACGCGGGCAAGATCGCGTGCAAACGAGCCTTGCTCCTCGAGTATGGCCTGTCCACCGAGCCCGACCTTCCCCTGATCGGCATCGTTTCCCGGCTGGTGAATCAAAAAGGCTTCGACCTGGTCGCCGCCGCCTTGGAACCGCTGCTTGCTCGCCGCCTGCGCATGGTGGTGCTGGGCACGGGAGAACCCGATGTCGAAGAAGGTTTACGTGAGTTCGTACGCCGCGATTCCACCCGGTTCGGCGTTCGCTTCCACTACGACACCGGTCTCGCCCACCGGATCGAGGCGGGCGCCGACATGATCCTGATGCCTTCGAGGTTCGAGCCCTGCGGTCTGACCCAGATGTACAGCATGCGTTACGGCACCATTCCGATAGCTCGGGCCACCGGGGGCCTCGCCGACACGATTCAACATTTCGACCTGAAGAAGAGGAAGGGGACGGGATTCCTCTTCCAGCATGCCGACGTCACCGGCCTCCTCTGGGCGGTCGACGAGGCCCTCGCCGCCTACGAAAGGCCCGGGCCCTGGTCGACCCTCATGAAGAACGCGATGACCCGCGACTTCTCCTGGAACCTGTCCGCCGAACGATACGAAGCCGTATACTCCCGGGCTCAATTGAATCGATAGAGGCCGTCCCCGGCCACCCCGTCCTGGGCCCGGTCGGCGCCCCCGCACTTGTAAGGAAGGCTGCAGATAAGAACATGTCCGATGTCCTTGCCACGTTTACCGACCAAAATTTCGAAACCGAAGCCCTGGGCTCGAAGGTGCCCGTTCTTCTCGATTTCTGGGCCGATTGGTGTCAGCCGTGCCTGGCCATGGTTCCCGACCTCGAGAGCGTGGCCGCTCAGTTCCAGGGTCGCCTGAAGGTGGGCAAGATCAACGTCGAAGAGAACGAGCACCTTCCCTTCAACTACAACGTGACCGCTATGCCGACTTTGATTCTCCTGAAGGGCGGTCAGGTGGTCGAACAACGCGTGGGGAAACTCAGCCGCGAAGCTCTGACCAAGCTGGTCGAGCCGCACCTGTAAGGCCAGGCTTTCGTCCTCGCCGAACCGGAGGCGAGTTCGCCTCGGGCGTCGCTCCCCACGGCCGTCGTTCGATCTCTGTTAGCATTGGAGTTAGATCGCTCCACCAAATCCAAAGAAACTGTCAGGAGACCAAAACCGACGTGGCAAAGAACAATCAGCGTGATCCCAACCTTCGAGCTGCTACCGTGGCTCGCGTGAACCAGCTCGTGAAGACCGGCCTCACCAAAGCCGGCGCCTTCGCCAAGATCAGCGCCGAGACCGGGCGCGCCAAGGACGCCGTTCAAATGTTGTACTACCGGGCCATGCGCGCGAACAAGAAGGGGTCGAAGCCCGCGGCCAAAGCGGCTCCGGTGAAGGCCGCTCCGGTCAGAATCGCTCCGGTCAAAGCTGCTCCGGTCAAGGCTGCGGCCGCTCCCGCATCCCGTCCGAGGCGTCGCCGGCGTTCGCGTGCCGCTTCCAGGCGTTCGGCGTCCCGGGTTCCGAGTGTGGCCCAGAGCGGGGACTTTCCCAATCTCCTGAACGGCATCGCCTCGGCCATCAACGCTCTTCTCAAGCACGTCGAGAAGACGGTCCAGGAGAACAAGACGCTCAAGCAGCAGGCCGACCGGCTCCGGGCCATCACCAGCCTCATCCGCGGCCGGTAGGACGAACCTTCGGGTGTGAGGGCGGCCCAGGCGAGGGCCGCCTTTTTTTTAGCGTTCGTTAGTCGATCTCTTCGAAACGGTCGGCGCGCTTCTTCGGAAGACCGGCGTCGTTCCCGAGATCCTCGGAAGAAGCCGCCGGATCGGAGGGTGCCACCCCATCGACATGGGCATCGACCGCGGCCTCGATTTCCGCCTCCTTGGGGTGATCGCCCCGACCCAGGTACAAGGAGGCCCAAAGACCAAGGATGGGATCGGCGAAGTCGTAGCGTTTCCTGACCTGGGTGAGGAGGCCGACTTCGACCAGCCAGCGCAAGTACTGCCTCGATGCACCCGCGGTGCGTCCGATGAGGGGAAACAGATCGGTCAGCCGCTGGTTACGCGAGCGGGCCACCACTTCGGCGGCTCGTTTCGAGACCGCGTAGCCCCGGCTTCGCATCAGCAACACCTCGTAGTGTCGCCGGCAGGTGAGCTCGAGAACGCTTCCGGGTTGCAGGAGCCGAGAAAGCGATGAAGCGACACCTCGGGAGTCTCCCAACTCCGCAGCCAGAGGAAGGAGGGTGGCGGCTAACCCCTGGGTGAGCGCCACGGCCTCGCTGAGTGTGGTATCGCCGTGTCCCGGTGGGGCGGTCAATGGGGGCAGGGCGATTCGTTCGAAGTCGGGGAAAAGGCTCGCGGCGAGACCAAGGTAGGAGGAAGTCAGGACGGCGCCTCGCGAGGCATGGAGCGCGCGGGCAAACGGGACTTCGACCTCGCTGAGGTCGGGAAAGTAGGCGAGAGACCGGATCTCCGTGACTTCGTCCACCAGCCACACGAAGGGGATGGTCAGTTTCGAAGAGCCGATGAGATCCAGGAGCCCGAGCAGAGCGGAGGACGACCGATGCCGGTCCTGACTCCCCTGCGCGGTCAGGTCCGCGATCGATTGCGCCTGCTCTTCCATGAAGGGGGTGACGGCATGGGCGAGAGCGAGGAGGAGCCTCTCCGGAGTCGAGGCGGCGGTGAAGAGATCGACGAAGACGCAGGGCGCCTTGTCCTGGCCGAGGAAGTCGCGCAGAGCGAGCAACATGTGCGTCTTGCCCGCGCCCAGGGGAGCGAGAACCAGCGCCTTCTTCCCGGACGTGGTTTCCGCGGCGAGGTCGCGGACGAAGGGCGTGCGGGAGAAGGCGCCGTTCAACGTCACGGTACCAGGGGAGTCTTCATCCCGGTCCGTTTCGCGACCTCGAGGGCGCTTTCGTAGCCCGCGTCGACATGCCGGACCACCCCCATGCCCGGATCGCTGGTCAGCACGCGCTCCAGCCGGCGCGCGGCCGCGTCGGTTCCGTCCGCCACCACCACCATGCCCGCGTGGATGGAGTAGCCCATTCCGACCCCGCCCCCATGGTGGACGGAAACCCACGAGGCCCCCGAGGCGGTGTTGACCAGGGCGTTCAGAATGGGCCAGTCGGCCACCGCGTCGGAACCGTCGCGCATGTCCTCGGTTTCGCGATTGGGCGAGGCCACGGAGCCCGCATCGAGATGGTCGCGACCGATCACTATGGGTGCGCTCACCCGGCCGGTCTTCACCAGGTCGTTGAACACGGCGCCCATCTTCGCGCGCTCGCCGTAGCCGAGCCAGCAGATGCGGGCGGGCAGACCCTGAGACTGCACCCGCTCTCGCGCGAGGGCGATCCAGCGATGCACAGAGGCGTGATTCGGGAAGGCGTCGAGTATGGCCTCGTCGGTGACGGCGAGATCCTTGGGATCGCCCGAGAGAACGGCCCAGCGGAAAGGCCCTTTGCCGAGGCAGAAGAGCGGTCGGATGTACTCCGGCACGAATCCTTTGATCTCGAATGCATCGAGGGCGCCCGCGGCCTTGGCTTCGGCGCGGATGTTGTTCCCGTAGTCGAAGGTGATGGCGCCGCCCCGCTTGAACGTGAGCATGGCGTTCACGTGGTCGGCCATGGACGCCCTCGACAGCGAGACATACGCCCGGGCATCCGAGATCCGGAGGGCCTTGGCGGCCTCCAGCGTGTAACCCTTCGGAATGTAACCATTCAGGGGATCGTGCGCGCTCGTCTGATCGGTGACCAGGTCGGGCCGGAATCCGCGAACCACGAGCTCCGGCAGGACGTCGGCGGCGTTGCCGAGCAGGCCGATGGAGAGGCGTCGCTTCTGAGCCTTGGCCGCGTGGGCGATTTCGAGGGCCTCGTCGATGGAATCGGCGCCCACATCGAGGTACCGCGTCTCCAGGCGTTTCGCGATTCGAGACGGATCGACTTCAACGACAATCGCGACACCGTCGTTCATGGTGACGGAGAGCGGCTGCGCGCCGCCCATGCCGCCCAGACCGGCGGTGAGGGTGATCGTGCCCGCGAGCGTCCCCCCGAAGTGCTGACGCGCCGCCTCCCCGAACGTCTCGTACGTGCCCTGAAGGATGCCCTGGGAGCCGATGTAGATCCACGAGCCCGCGGTCATCTGGCCGTACATCATCAAGCCCTTGCGATCGAGTTCGTGAAAATGTTCCCAGGTCGCCCACTTCGGGACGAGCATGGAGTTCGAGATCAAGACCCGGGGCGCGTCTTCATGCGTCCTGAAGATGGCGACCGGCTTGCCGGACTGGACCAGCAGCGTCTCGTCGTTCTCCAGTTCGCGCAGACACCTCACGATGGCGTCGTAACACTCCCAGTTTCGCGCCGCTTTGCCAATGCCGCCGTAAACCACGAGGTCGGCGGGACGCTCGGCCACCTCGGGGTCGAGGTTGTTCATGAGCATCCGCAGGGCGGCTTCCTGGACCCAGCCCTTGCAACTGATCTTCGGGCCGCGCGGGGCGCGGATGATTCGCGTCATTCCAGATCTCCGAAGTGTTTCAGGGCTGCGCCCAGAAGGTCGCCGTTCCCCACGAGGTCTGCCGCTCGCTCGATCTCCGGGCCCATGATCCGGTCGGAGTCGTACGTGGGAATCTCTCCGCGCACCACCGTGTGAACGGCTTCGAGCGCCGCCGAGGTTCGAAGCGGTCGATGGAACTCGATGGCCTGGGCCGAAGCCAGGGTCTCGATGGCCAGAATCCGGCGCACGTTGGCCACGACCGAGCGCGCCTGTCGGGCCGCGATCGGACCCATCGAGACGTGATCCTCCTTGTTGGCGGACGTCGTGATCGAGTCGACGCTGGCCGGATGGGCGAGCGACTTGTTCTCGGAGGCGAGGGCGGCCGCGGTGACATGAGCCATCATGAACCCCGAACGGAGGCCGCCGTCTTCGGTGAGAAACGCGGGGAGGCCGGAAAGGGAAGGGTTCACGAGTCGTTCGATCCGCCGCTCGCTGATGCCGCCCAGTTCGGCTACGGCAATGGCCAGGAAATCCGCGGCCATGGCCACCGGCTCGCCATGGAAATTCCCGCCGGAGAGAAGTTCGAAGGAATCGGCGAAGACCATCGGGTTGTCGGTGGCGCTGTTCATCTCGATCTCTATGGTTCGCCGCACGAAGGCCAGAGTATCGCGGGCGGCTCCGTGAACCTGGGGCGTGCAGCGGAGCGAGTACGCGTCCTGAACCCGGCCACAATTGCGATGCGACTCGCGCAAGGCGCTGCCGGCCAGAAGCCGCTTGAGATTCCGGGCGGAGGCGGCCTGGCCTGCGTGGGGACGAGCCGCATGGATCCGCGGATCGAATGCAACGTCGGTCCCGAGGAGCGCGTCCACGGTCATCGCCGCCACCACGTCGGCGGTTCGGGCCAGGGTCTCGGCCTCGAGCAGGGCCAGGCCGGCGATGCCGGTCATGAGCTGCGTGCCGTTGATCAGGGCCAGGCCTTCCTTGGCTCCGAGGGTGACCGGCTCGAGTTCAGCCGAGCGAAGAGCCTCCGCGGCTTTCATGGCCTGACCCTTGAACTCGCAATCGCCCTCGCCAATGAGAAGGAGAGCAACGTGAGCCAGAGGAGCCAGGTCGCCGGAAGCTCCCACCGACCCCTGTTCCGGGACTTTCGGGTGAATGCCCCGGTTGAGGCAGTCGATCAGAAGCCGTGCGGTCTCCACCCGCGCGCCTGAGAAGCCCTTGGCCAGGACGTTGGCGCGCAGAACCATCAGGGCGCGCGTTTCGAGGGCGGGCAGGGTGGGCCCGACCCCCGCGGCATGCGACCGAACGAGGTTCTTCTGAAGGGCCTCGAGATCGGCAGCTCCGATCCGCACATCGGCGAAGCTGCCGAAACCGGTGTTGACGCCGTAGACCACTTCGCCTCGCTCCACCGCGCGGTCGACGACCGCGCGCGACGCCTCCATGGCGGCGATCGCGGAGTCGCTGAAGGCCACGGGAGCGCCCCGCGTCACCGCCGCGAGGTCGGCGATGGAGAGATCGTTCCCGGTGAGGATGATGGGAGTCATGCGGCGGAGGCCGATCTTAGGAGATCTTCGCCTTGCCTTTTCTCGACCGCGCTCCCTACAATCCCCGTTTCGCCCGAGAACTCGGGTCCTCCCCCCCTCCTTTCACCTCCCTGAGGCCTCCAGGAAACGCCCTTATGCCGAACATTGCGATCATTGGCGGCCAGTGGGGCGACGAAGGCAAAGGGAAGATCGTCGATCTGATCGCCCCTGCTTTCGAGATCGTGGCCCGCTTCAACGGCGGGCACAATGCCGGTCACACCGTGGTTCGCGGCGACCGGAAGCTCGTGCTTCATCTGATTCCATCCGGCATTCTGCACGAGGGCGTTCTGTGTGTGCTCGGTTCCGGGCTGGTGATCGACCCCGTGGCCCTGGAGGCGGAGTCGCGTGAGGTCGAAGCCCTGGGCATGGACGTCGCGGCCAATCTGGTGATCTCGGATCGCGCCCATGTCCTCCTTCCTCACCATCGCGTGCTCGATCTCATGAGCGAAGAGCGAAAGGGAAACGCCAGGCTGGGCACGACGGGGCGCGGGATCGGCCCCTGCTATGAAGACAAAGCCGCTCGCCGCGGCATGCGCATCGGCGACCTTCTCCTGCGCGACCGGATCGACGCCCGCCTTCAGGGCCAGCGCGACCACTTCGAGGCCCTCTGTCGCGGATACGAGGTCACGCCGGACATCGACTGGGACGCCACGGCCGACCACCTCGAGGCCTTCGGCGTGCGCATCGCGGCCCGAGTGAGAGACGTTTCGGCGCTCCTGCACCGCGAGATGGCGGAGGGCTATTCCGTTCTTTTCGAAGGCGCGCAGGCGACGCTCCTCGATCTCGATCACGGCACGTACCCGTTCGTCACCTCCTCCTCCGCGGGCATCGGAGGCGTGATCACCGGCCTCGGCGTGCCCCCGTCGAAGATCGATGGCGTGCTCGGCATCGTGAAGGCCTACACCACGCGAGTGGGCGCCGGTCCGCTTCCGACGGAGTTGAAGGACGCCATCGGCGGGGGTCTGCGCGAGCGTGGCGGCGAGTACGGGGCCACCACCGGCCGCCCGCGGCGCTGCGGCTGGTTCGACGCGGTGGTCGCCCGCTATTCGGCGCGGGTGAACGGCTTCGAGGGCATCGTGCTCACCAAGCTCGACGTCCTCGACCCCCTCGAGGAGATACCGGTGTGCGTGGGCTACCGTTATCGCAACACGCGCCTCGACGACGTCCCCGCCGACCCGATCATCTTCGACGGCTGCCACCCCATCTACGAGAACATGAAGGGCTGGAAGACTCCGACCGGGCACGTGCGCGACTGGAAGGAGCTTCCCCAGGAGGCGAGGGACTACGTCCGGAAGATCGGCGACCTCGTGGGCGCCGAGGTGCCGCTCGTCTCCGTGGGTCCGGACCGCGACGCCTCGGTCATCGACAACAGCACCCGAACCGCCCGTTGGCTAAGGCCTTGAGCCCATGACACTTCCTTTACTCATCCTGGCCACGGCCCTGTCGACCCAGGCCCAAGACCCGCCCGCGAAGGGCGACTCCTGCGCTCTGGCGCCGAGCCTGCGCGAAGCCATTCAGCAGCGCTTCGGGTCGTCGCGAATATTGAAGGCCTCGGACCTCTACGAAGACGAGCGCCAACTTTTTGGCGCCGAGCATCGCGGCGCCTGCCCCGGGCTGACGAGTGGGCGCTTCTTTGGACCCAAGGAACGCCCGGCCATCGCCCTTGTTCTCCTCGATGTCGAGCCGAAGAAGAACGTGCGCCTGGTGGTGGCGAGGCCGGCCATGGCCTCCTGGACCTTCTTCGAAGTCGCAGAGCTGGAACAGGGAAGCACCGCAGCGGTGTCGACTCAGGGTCCTGGAACTTACTCGGACCCTCGCGCCGCCACGCTTCGACGCAGCACTAACGACGTCGTGGTGTTGACGGGATACGAATCGTGGCAACGCGTCTTCATCTGGAGCGGCCGGACCTTCGAAGTCGTTCCGCTCGGCGACTGAAGACGGCGGCAAGGGCTCGAGGGGATCCACGACGGCCGATAAGGCCGTGCCCAGCTGGCAGTATGCTGCGCCTTCGACCAGAGGAACTTGCGGTGGCGAGCCGCCGTGGAGGTTTGGCCAATGCGACTGTTCTGTCGACTCTTCACCATGCCGGTCGTGGCCTGCCTCGTCGGGGCGCAGGGCGCGCACACCGTCCACTCGCAAGGGCAACGCGAATCGCTCGAGGTGCCCGGCCTGAGGGAGCCCGTGGAGGTGATTCGCGATCGCTGGGGCATCAACCATGTCTACGCGCAGAACGAGGCCGACCTGTTCGAGGCGCAGGGGTATCTTGCCGCCAAGGACCGGCTTTTCCAGTTCGAGCTGTGGCGGCGGCGCGCCACCGGAACCGTGGCCGAGATCCTGGGCCCGCGTGAGCTCAATCGCGATATCGGCACGCGTCTCCACAAATTCCGCGGGGACCTGGACGCCGAGCTGAATCACTACCATCCGCGCGGCAAGCAGATCGTCCTTGCGTACGTCCGCGGGGTCAACGCATACGTGGACGAGGCGATGCGCTCACCGGCGTCGCTGCCGATCGAGTTCAAGATGCTCGGCATCACGCCCGGCCGGTGGACGCCCGAGGTGGTGATATCGCGTCACCAGGCGCTCACCGCCAACGCACCGGACGAGGCCGCCCACGTGCGGGCCATCGGCGCCTTGGGCGGCGCCGACAAGCTGCGCGATCTGCTGTATCTCCAGGGCGGCGATCCAATCCTTACCCTCGACCCGATGATCGATCCGAAGACCTTCCCCGCAGACGTGCTCAAGATCTACCACGCGTTTCGCGACCCGATCACCTTCGAGCCCGGTGACGTGGGTGCTTCGTTCCGGGCACCCGCCCGCGCGGCCGCCGACGCCCCGGTCCTTCCGTCCCGCGTGGACATCGAGAGCCGCCTTGTCGATCGCAGCATCGGATCCAACAACTGGGTGGTGAGCGGTTCTCGCACCCAGAGTTCTCTTCCGATTCTCGCCAACGACCCGCACCGTGTCATTGCCGCACCGTCCCTGCGGTACTGGGTGCACCTGGTGGCGCCGGGATGGAACGTCGTCGGCGGCGGCGAACCGGTGCTGCCGGGCGTGTCGATCGGCCACAACGAATACGGTGCCTGGGGCCTCACCATCTTCGGCACGGACAGCGAGGACATCTACGTCTACGAAACGAACCCCGCCAACCCGAACCAGTATCGCTATCAGGGCCGATGGGAGGCCATGCGAGTCATCCCCGACACGGTGCCGGTGAAAGGCCAGCCGGATGCGACGGTAGACCTGAAGTTCACGCGCCACGGCCCCGTGCTGCACGAGGACCGCGTGAACCATCGAGCGTATGCGCTCCGCGCGGCGTGGATGGAAGCGGGCGGCGCGCCGTATCTGTCCAGCCTGCGCATGAACCAGGCGAAGACCTGGGACGAGTTCCGCGAGGCGTGCAGCTTCAACTTCATGCCATCGGAGAACATGGTGTGGGCGGACCGAACGGGGAGGATCGGCTGGCAGGCCTCCGGCATCGCTCCCCTGCGCGCGTGGAGCGGCCTCCTGCCGGCGCCCGGCGACGGCCGTTTCGAGTGGAACGGCTACTTGCCGATCAAGGCGCTCCCGGGCGAGACGAATCCCGAACGAGGATTCATCGCCACCGCCAATCACTATCTGTTCCCCAACGACTATCCGTATGCCGAGGCGCGGCACTACACCTGGGCCGACCCGTACCGCGCGCACCGGATCGAGGAGGTCCTCGGCTCCGGGCGCCGTTTCAACGTGGCCGAGATGACGCGCCTGCAGAACGACGACCTGTCGATTGTCGCTCGCGAGTTGGTACCGCTCCTGCGCGACCTCCCGTTCAGCAATCTGGCCGCGGCCAGGGCGCGCGACCTGGTGCTGGGTTGGAATTTCGTGGTCGACAAGAACTCCGCGGCCGCGGCCGTGTACGAACTCTTCACGCGACGGCTCTACGACGGCGTACGAGACGTGGCCATCCCGCCCGCGGCCCGCAACGTCGTGCCGGCGTCGATCCTGAGCACGAAGCGAATCCTCGATTGGTTGTACGCACCCGACGGCCGCTTCGGCCCCGATCCCACCAAGGCGCGCGACACCCTGGTCGCCCTGGCCTTCGAACAGGGCGTGGCTGATATCACCAAACGATTCGGTCCCGACATGACGGCCTGGAAATGGGGCGACGAGAAGCTGCACCACGCGTTCATCAAGCACCCGCTCTCGGACGCCGCCAACGACGAGACGCGCCGAAAGCTCGAAGTGGGGCCGCTTGCGCGCGGCGGCGACGGCACCACCGTCAGCGCCACGGGTGACGAAGACCGCCAGGCGGCAGGAGGCTCGCTCAAGATCGTGGCCGATACCGAGAACTGGGACAACTCAGTGGGTTTGAATACGCCCGGCCAGTCGGGGAATGTCGATGACCCGCACTACCGTGACCTCTTCGATCTGTGGGCGCGCGGGCGCTACTTCCCGGTGGCGTATTCGCGGGCGAAGGTGGAGTCCGTGGCCGAGAAGACCACCACACTCAGGCCCGCAGCCGCCCCCGCGCCAGGCCGGCCGTAGCGCCCGGGGGCGTGGGGGGGTGAGCACGGCGGCTCGTGTTCCACCCGGGCCGAACCACGGCGGAGCGCAGGCGGGATTCCTGAGTGGCTCCGCTTCGCGGACCCCCTCCATGGTCCGAGGCCAGGCTTCGCGCGAGCAAAGTCGCTGGCGCTCGTTTGTGACTCCCGCCGAAGCGATGGGGGTCGCGCGCAGCCGTCCCTTGGGGGATGGGGGGGCGGGGCCGTCCAACGCCCCCCAGCTAGAAGAGCGAAGGCGGGATTTGCTCCCGCCGAAGCGAAGGGGGCCTGGGGGGCGGGGCCGTTCAACGCCCCCCAGCTAAAAGGATGGTGCGCCCGGGGGGGCTCGAACCCCCAACCAACGGCTTAAAAGGCCGCTGCTCTACCATTGAGCTACAGGCACATCTGTGGGCGAGGATCGCAACAGAGATGCTCGCGAGGCAGGAATTATATGTCCCCCTCACCCAAAGGGATTGCTGCAGTGGACGTCGAGGCCGACGCGGTTGCGGCCGAGGGGCCGAAGGCACCTTCACGTCCGTGGACCGCATGGCGTTTCCGAGTAGCGGCGGGGGGCCCCCCACCCCACGTACTTTCAGAGCCTCGCGGCCCACTTCGTTCCAGCCGCGCCCCTCGGCCGCAACCCGATGGCGGCCTCGACGCAGCCGGATCGAGGGACACGCTGACGTGTCGCGTGCAAGTGCTGCAAGCGGAGGCCGAGAGACCTCGCTACCCTGCCGGCCCTGCGGGCACAGGCGAACGGCGTGGGGCGCAGCGATCCTCTTAGGCAACGTGGGGCGATAGCTGCGGGAGTCGCAGCCCCGGGCGGGTAAGCGCGGAGGACCGAGATTAGATGATCACACGACCTCTGTCAGACGTGCGACCGGCCTATTTCCTGGCTCGACCCAGCCAGTATCCGGGTTCGCGGCTGTCGTGCGCGATGGCCAGGATCCGAATGACGCCTTCCCATTCCATATAGGCGACGTGATAGGGGAACCTGTTCACGGGCACGCGGCGAGCCGGGATGTCGGCTGGAACCCCGCCGATTTTTCGTCCTGACTTCGGCCAACGACCGATGCGCTCAAGAGCGAGGTCAATAGCCTGAATGAAGGCCGCGCCAAGGCCCGCTCTCTGACCTTCATACCAAAGGGCGGCATTTTCCAGTTCGGCGGACGCTTCGGGTTCTGGTCGGAACGCAACCGTCATCGTTCGGCCAACCGCTGGATGACGCGCGCACGCGCATCGTCCCAGGGCTCGCCACGCGACTCACCGGCCATGACGCGGCGAGCACGGCGTTCGATCTCATGCGCCCATGCAGCTTCGATTTCAGGGCCGGTTGTCGCGGCGACATCGTCCAGACTGGCCAGGAGTTCGGCAGCCACGTCGGCCCTTTCATCTACCGGAAGGGCCAGCGCCTCCTGAAGAACTTCTTGCGCTCGGGACGTCATATTTGGCATTCTAGACCCGCCTCTGGCCTCACCTTCAGGCCCAGAGTACCCGGCAACGGTGCGGCAAGATGATCGACACGATCGTCAAAAGCGCAAACTTCATGCACTCGAGAGCGACCCCGGCCGAGCGCGGGGCCCGGATCGTTGAATCGTGCCTGATCCGTCCGAAAGGCCGCACCCGGGTGCTCATCGGACTCGGCGCGATGATGCTCTCCTTCGGCTGGCTCCCGGACCGCTGGCTCGACGCGCTGCTGGGGAGGTCCTGACAACCTCTGGTGATCTTCGCGGCCATCTCGACTCGATGAGTAACTCCCACGGCGAATTCCTTTGACCGCCAGCGTCCTCGGCCTGCACGAAGTCCGCGCCGGAGGCGCGGGCTTTGCGGGAGGCAAGGCCCGCTCCATTCATTGCTGGACGAAGTTGCGCCCCACGGAGGTGAGGCGAGGACAGGCCCCTCGGCCGGAGCTTCACCACCCTTCGACGCTTCGACACTTCGACGAGCTCAGTGCGGGCAGCTCAGCGCAGGCAAGCTCAGGGACCACCCTTCGACAAGCTCAGGGACCGTACGAATCGAGACTCACTACATCAGGGAGGTGCAAAGTTCTTCCACGAGCAATAACTCGAAGCTCGTTAGCCTGGGATCCGGGGCGTGGGGCGACCTGCGTTCTCGAAGCGATCCGACAAATTGTCCACGCCCCAGCGAGGGATGAGAGGCGAATCTGCGGGCCGTACTTGAAGAGGAACGTGACGTGGCGTCGTAAAGCAACCGGGCCAACACAACTGGGCAACCCGGGTAAAGGGATGGCCGAGCCTCCGGTCCCTTGGCGAAGGCAACAACGGAGCGGGTATCGAGTCGAACCGTTTTCGTCATCCCCGGCGTACACAGCGACAGCACGCAGAGAAGGTGAAGTGAGGGAACGATTGAGATCTCGGGAGATCGGTGGCTCGCTCGGCCATCGTAAGGGACGGTATAAGGCGCGATC
>JANODX010000118.1:0-15670 GCA_031412915.1 Vicinamibacteria bacterium
CGATGAAGCCATGGCCGCCATCGAGCGCGACAACCCCACGCTCAAGGGCGTCCTCCCCAAAGACTTCGGCCGCGTGGGCCTCGACAAGCAGCGCCTCGGCCAGATCATCAACCTCGTGAGCGACATCGCCCTCGGCGATGAGGCCAGCAAGGCCAAAGACACGCTAGGCCGCGTCTACGAGTATTTCCTCTCCCGCTTCGCGAGTGCCGAGGGCAAGAGCGGCGGCCAGTTCTACACGCCGCAGCACGTCGTCCGCCTGCTCGTCGAAATGCTCGCGCCCTACAAGGGCCGCGTCTACGACCCGTGCTGCGGCTCGGGCGGCATGTTCGTGAGCAGCGAGAAGTTCATCGAAGCCCACGCGGGCAAGCTCGGCGACATCTCGATTTACGGCCAGGAGTCGAACTACACCACGTGGCGGCTCGCCAAGATGAACCTCGCCATCCGCGGCATCGACGCGCAGATCGGCCACGGCGACACGTTTCACAACGACGCCCACCCCGACCTCAAGGCCGACTGCGTGCTCGCGAACCCGCCCTTCAACGACAGCGACTGGCGCGGCGAACTGCTCAAAGACGACAAACGTTGGGTCTACGGCGTGCCGCCCCCTGCCAACGCGAACTACGCGTGGGTGCAACACTTCATCCATCACCTCGCGCCCGCGGGCATGGCGGGCTTCGTTCTCGCGAACGGCTCGATGTCATCCAACCAGTCGGGCGAAGGCGAGATCCGCAAGGCCATCATCGAAGCCGACATGGTGGACTGCATGGTGGCGCTGCCCGGCCAGCTCTTCTACTCGACGCAGATCCCGGTGTGTCTCTGGTTCCTCACGCGCAACAAGAAGAACGGTCGCTTCCGAGATCGTAGGGGCGAGACGCTGTTCATCGATGCCCGTAAGCTGGGGACACTCACCGACCGAGTCCATCGAGAGCTGATCGAGGCCGACGTCGCGAAGGTCGCGGGTACGTATCATTCTTGGCGTGGGGACACGGGCGCGAGCAAGTATGAGGACGTGGCGGGATTCTGCGGTTCCGTAGAGCTTCATGAGATCCGCGCGCACGGTTATGTTCTTACACCCGGCCGCTACGTCGGAGCGGAGGCACTTGAGAATGACGGGGAGCCGTTCGCCGAGAAGATGAAGCGACTCGTGACGAGGCTTAAGGAGCAGCAGGCCGAGGCTGCGAAACTCGATTCCGCAATCGTCGCGAGCCTTAAGGCCATCGGCTATGGCGGCTAAGTGGCCCACCCAGTCGCTGCGAGAGTCAGGAGTCGCCCTGATCGACTGCGATCACCGAACTCCCAAGCCGACCGATGAGGGCTACCCTTACGTTGCGATTCCGCAGCTACGTGAAGGTCGCCTCGATCTTTCGGATGCCCGCCGCATCTCGCCTCAAGACTTCGTCGAATGGACGCGGAAGGCAAAGCCGGTAGCAAACGATGTCGTCCTCTCCAGGCGGTGCAACCCGGGGGAAACCGCCAGCGTCCCGCCAAACATGGAGTTCGCCCTGGGGCAAAACCTCGTTCTGCTTCGCGCCGACGGCAGCCGAATCTACCCGCCATTCCTGCGATGGCTGGTTCGCGGTCCGCAGTGGTGGGAGCAGATTGGCAAGTTCCTAAATGTCGGGGCCGTCTTCGACAGCCTCAGATGCGCTGACGTCCCGAAGTTCGAGTTGACGGTTCCACCGCTGGAGGATCAGCGTGCAATCGCTCGAGTCCTCAGCGCACTGGACGACAAGATCGAAGTCAACCGCCGGATGGGCGAAACGCTGGAGTCGATGGCCCGCGCTCTCTTCAGGTCTTGGTTCGTTGACTTCGACCCGGTTCGCCAGAAGGCTGGAGGCAGAGATGACGGGTTGCCGAAGGAGTTGTTTAGCCTCTTCCCGGACTCACTCGAAGCCTCGGAATTGGGGGCGATCCCAAGCGCATGGGAGGTTGTGAATCTCGGCTCGTGTTCGCTGAGGATCGCGATGGGGCCCTTCGGCTCCGACATCAAGACGGACAATTTTGTTGACGCCGGCGTGCCTGTGATCCGAGGTGGCAACCTAACGAGCGGATTTGTAGACGACAACTTTGTCTTCTTGTCGGAGGCCAAGGCCGACCAGCTTCGCAACGCCAATGCGTTTCCAGGCGACATCGTCATCACCCATCGAGGGACCCTTGGGCAGGTGGGCATGATCCCATTGACGAGCCGGTACCCGCGGTACGTGGTCTCTCAGAGTCAGATGCTGCTCTCCGTGAACCCAGAGGTCGCCTCGCCCCGCTACGTCTTTGACTACCTGAGGTCCCCGGCAGGCCAGCACGCACTCCTGGCGAACACGAGTCAAACTGGCGTACCTGCGATCTCGCGGCCAACGACAAGCCTTAAGGCGATTCGCCTCCTGCTCCCTCCCCCCGGCATTCTCAACGTGTACGAACGGGTAGCCCAGGCGTTTGTCGCTCGTGAGGTAGCGGCGGCAACGGAGTCCCGGACGCTCTGGGCGCTACGGGACACGCTGCTTCCCAAATTGGTGAGCGGCGATATCAGAATTAACGTCGCCTAGAGGGGACACCATGTACCTTGCCCAGGTTGATATTGAGAACTTCCGCAGGCTCAAAAAGCTCAACCTGAAGTTTCGGCCTGGCCTAAACGTCCTTGTGGGCGCGAACAACGTCGGAAAGACTGCGGTCATCGACGCCCTTCGGTCCCTCCTGGGCTCCCCCGAAGAAACAGGCATCCGCGTCACTTCAGCAGACGCGCGTTCCGTTCAGGGCCAGCCCGCGAGTGAGCTGATCAAGATGAACTTCGTCTTTCGCGACCTAACACTGGACGAAGAGGCAGACTTCCTTCCAGCCCTCGTCTGCGGCGCAGACGGCGAGTTCGAGGCCCACTTCGCTGTTCAGTACTCGGACCCCGAAGACAGTGGACGCCTTCGCCCGAGACGTTCCTGCGGTCGTCGTGACGACATCGCTGCAACGGCGGACATCCTTGGGAACCTTCGCGCCGTCTATCTACCTCCCCTAAGGGACGCCTCTTACGGGCTTCGGCCCGGACGGATGAGTCAGCTCGCGCGGCTGGTCCAGGCCTTTGCAAAGCCGGATGGCAAGGCCAACGTGGAGAAGCAACTCGCCTTTCTCGATGCTGAGGTCAAGAAGCAACAGCCCATCGCTGATTCGCAGGCCGCCGTTGAGACCAGGCACAGGGCGATGTTGGGCGACGACCTCGCCCTTGGCCTTGACCTCGGTCTAAGCGCTCTGGATTTTCAGAAACTCGCCGCGCGGACGGCCCTGCTCGTCGACACCTTCGAGGTGGAACAGAACGGGCTCGGCTACAACAACCTGATCTACATGGCTGTCGTTCTAAGCGAGTTGTCGCGGAACAAGAGCGCTGCATACAGGGGCCTGATCGTAGAGGAACCGGAGGCGCACCTTCATCCACAGCTCCAGGCAGTCCTATTGCGCTATCTGGAGACCGTCGATCAAGAGAATGGAGACGACCGGCCGGTTCAGGTGTTCGTGACCAGCCATTCGCCGCACTTCGCCAGCCTCGCGCAATTGGACGCGCTCTCCTGCCTCTTTCTTGGGCAGGCCGGGGTGGAGGCCTTTTCGCCGCGGGATGCCGCCTTTCAACCCGGCGAGAAGGCAAAGCTGCAGCGGTATCTCGACGTAACGCGGGCAGAACTCTTCTTTGCGAGCCGGATCGTACTGGTTGAGGGTGCCGCGGAGCGAATCCTGCTTCACGTTCTGTCAGAAATCGGAGGATTTGAATTGCGACGGAAGGCCGTCAGCGTCATCAGCATGGACGGTTTGAACTTCAACGCGTTTCTGCCGTTGTTTGGCGAAGCGGCGATGAAGGTCCCCGTGGCAATTCTGACCGACGCGGATCCACCGTCATCTGGAGCAAACGCTCCGGCCGCAGCCGGCACGCCTTCCGAACCGAACAGCTCCTCCCACACTGCGAAGGTGCTGAAGCGACAGGACTCCCTTGTGCGCGTCTTCTTCGCTGGCCAGACTCTTGAGTATGACTTGGCACTAATCCCCGAGAATCGTCCACAAATGGTGCAGGCGCTGAAGGCGCTGCATCCGCGTATCGCTGAGGACGTGGAATCCGCAGTTGCGCGCGCGTCGAGCGAGGCTGAAAAGGCGCGAGCCCTATTCGATGGCATGTTCAAGCGAACTCACGGCAAGGACGTGCATAAGGGTACATTTGCGCAAGAGCTTGCGCAGGTTCTGTCGGAGGACAAGAGCAAGTTCCGCCTCCCCCCATACATCACCGATGCGCTAGAGCATGTCTGCGGGTAGGGGCTTAGAGGGTCACCTCTCACAGGAGCAGCACGCTGTCGCCACCGGCACCCCGCTGTCGCCGCTGTCTGTGGTGGCGTGTGCCGGTAGCGGGAAGACCAAGACTGCGGTTGCGCTGCTTAGGGAGATTCGAGAGCGAATACCTGATTCGCGGGGCCGCGTGGCCCTCCTTTCGTTCTCCAACGTTGCCGTGGAGACATTCCGACGCGGGTTCGCTGAGACCGGCAGAGCCCGACGCAGCCGAGTGACCATTGAGACCGTCGATAGCTTCTTCACCAGCGCTGTCCTACGCCCGCACGGCCACACGGTCATGAACTGCCCGGGCACGCCTTTCCTGCTCACCGGTTCGGAGTCGTTTCTGAGGAATCCGGCCTTCAAGTTCTGGGTTCGGACCGCCAGCGGAAAGAAGTTCCCGGTTGATGCGGGGAGAGTCGATGTATCGCTGGCGGCCGGGGCCGTCAGCTTCTCCTATGAAGGGGTACCCGTTACGAACGGTCCGACCGTTGCTGCTCTCCTCGGGGCAAGAGGGGCGTACACGCATGACCTGGGTCGCTATTGGGTGCACAAAGCCTTGTCGAGTGATAGGCCTCTGCTTCGGGCTCTGGCACGTCGGTATCCGTTTGTGATCGTCGACGAGGCACAGGATATTGGCGCTTTTCACCGGATCCTGCTTGAGATGCTTGCCACAGAGGGATGCGTCCTGACCCTGGTCGGCGACCCTTGCCAAGCCATCTACGAGTTCGCTGGTGCTGATGGCACCTTCTTGAGGGGATACAGCGCAACAGCGGGGGTGAAGTCCCACACTCTGACGACGAACTATCGGTCGATCCCGCAGATAACGGCAGTTGCGGCGGCGGTCTCGGGTTCTCCGCACGCGCCAGTTCGTACCAGTGCGGACCCCGTCCGAGGAGCGTTTCTGGTCGGCTACCAGCCGGGCGCCGAAGGCGGGCTCGTTGCTGACTTCGAGTTGGCAATCGGAGCGCTGGATTTGAGCCGACAGAATTCAGCCGTGCTATGCCGAGCGAGGGAGAGGGCAGCATCCCTGCGAGGCGCATCTGGCAGAGGTCAGGGAGCCCTAAAGCATCTGGCGCACGCAGCCCTGCTGAGGGACGGAAGCGCGAACTATCAAGACGCCTTCGCAGCAACGACCAAGGGAGTAGCCGAACTTCTCCTGGATGGGGATCGCCTGACGCAGCTGTTGTCCGCCGCCGAAACCAGCGGGAGACAAGCCCGGCGAATCCTCTGGCGCTTCGTCCGCGACGCCGTGCACGGGATACCGCCGGCCGGAATGCTGGCGAAGAAAGAATGGCAACCGGCGCTGGTAGCGGCGACCGAGGCTATTCTTCAGGAGTTGGAAGCGAAGTGCTCTGTGACGCGGTTCCCCAGCGTCCGCCGGAGGATATCGACGAAGGGCCTCGGATCTGGGGCTCTTCTTTCAACTCCTTCAACCTCTGAGCCGCTTCGTGTTGACACCGTCCACAAGGCCAAAGGAGAGAGCCTGGACGCGGTCCTGTACATCGCCTCTGAGTCTCAGATTGCGGCGCTCTTGAACGGGGTCGGAACAGAGGAGGGGCGGATCGGGTACGTTGCCTTGACGAGAGCTCGAGACCTGTTCTGGCTCGCGGTCCCCAGCGGTGCGTTGCAGGGGTCGAAGGCTGCGGCCTACGGTCGCGGGTTTCAAGATTGGCCGGGTCTACCCCAGCAGGAGGGTGTTCCCAGTGCCTCGGCATGAGCGCGGGACGGAGGCGGGCACCTGATGACTGAAAGACCTGGCTCCCAACTCATCAGCAAGGCGACTCGAAATACCTTTCGGGAATTCTTGGTGAGTTGGACTCTGCACGAGATTGAGATGGTGTTTGAGGAGGGTGGGATCGAGCCCGATCTGAAGTTTGAACCCGGGCTGAATGGCGCGCGGCGCACATTGGTCGAACAGCATTACAAGACCCTCGACCTCTCAAGTCCAGCGGACGCTCGGCGCCTTGTGAATGTGTTCACGCGAGTGACTCGGGTGGCGCAGGAGCAGGTCTCGTCCGCGTACGACCAAGGCGCTGCTCGAAGGAACGTCACGAAGCTCGCGGAGGCCATGCGGGCTGATGGCTTCAAATTTGAGGACGACAAGTTCATGCCAACATCCCCATCCGCGCGGCGAGTGATGGCTTCCGACCGGACGGACGAGACGATTTCGGAGGTCACGCGCCGGAATCTGTTCGACGAGTTTCGCATTTCAGGAGTCGCCTGGACCGGGAAGCGACCGGAGCGCGAGTTCCTGTCGCGGTTGGTTGACCTTGACGCATTGCCGTCGAAGGATCCTCGCTATTCGACCTTCGCGGAGGACATAGGTCAGCACTGTGAGCGCAACAGCGATTGGCCGGATGACTGGGTCTACACGGACACCCGGCTTGACCTCCTCAACGTCCCAGACAAGGCGTTCCTCGAATTTCTCACGGCGATGGTGCATCCCCTCGTCCGGGACACCACTGAGGCCCCAGACCTGGTCAAGGTCGTCAACCGGCATCTCAGGCCGGACGGCTGGCAGCTGGCGCTCGGAAAGAAGATCTCGGGTCAGAACACCTACGTTGCAATGCGCAGCCAGGGCACCGAGGTATCGGTCGAGGCTGCTTCTTCTGATCCAGCGGACGTGCTTTCGGATGAATACGTCGTTGAGCTGACCGCGAAGGCAGACCACCGGCTTGAGGTCGGCGACTTTGAGGCCGCAATCACCGTCTCCAGAACGATGTTCGAGGCAATCCTGCGCGAGTTGGAACTCCGGCTCGCGGGAACCACTGGCAACTATCGAGGTGATCTTCAGAAGCAGTACAAGGCGGTTTCGAAACTGCTGAAGATGGATCACGAGCGACCGGAGATGGATGATCGGTTCAAGGATGTCGTGCGTGGCCTCACGGCGGTGGTCAACGGTTTGGCCCCCTTGCGCAACAAGCTGAGCGACGCCCATGCCCGCGTCGGGAAGCCGGCGTCGCACCACGCCCGCCTTGTGGTCAACGCAACGAAGACGATGACCGTCTTTCTAGTCGATTCGTATCGATTTCAGTCACGGCGCAAATCCGGCTAGGGCCCACGACCGCTGCGTCTCGGCCGGTACCATGAGGCAGCGGGAGTCGGCCTGACGTCGGGAAGAAATGTCGGACAAACGGAGGCTGGCGGAAGAGGCCGATCGGCCGTCTCCGACAGGTCCGCCGGGACTCCATCCCGTCGGGGAATGGTCCCGAAAGGGATCGCGGGCCTGCTAGGGTTATCGGCGTGTCCAAGCTCAAGTCCCTGACCCTGAAGGGGTACAAGTCCATCGAGGCTCTTGAGGCCTTCGAACTGGGCGGGGGTCTGAATGTCCTCATTGGTGCGAATGGTGCGGGCAAGAGCAACTTCATTTCACTGTTTCGGCTTCTCTCTGAACTGGCCGCGGGTCGACTTGAGGCCTTTGTTCAGGAGGAGCGGGGTGCGGATGCGCTCTTGTTCAAATCCCGGAAGCACACGAAGCAGATCGATGCCGAATTCTATTTCGGTCGCAATGGCTATCGGATCTCTCTGAAGCCCGTCGGGCAGAGTCTCTTCTTTGCCCGCGAGGAGACTTGGTTCGCTGGGGACTTTGCCACCACGTCTCATTCGCTGGGTTCGGGCTACCGCGAAACCAAGCTGGCCGAGTCGATAGCGACTGACGCCTTTTCCCGTTGGGTGAAGCCTGCCGTCTCTGGCTGGCGAGTGTTCCACTTCCACGACACTAGCGCTACTGCAGGGATGCGCAACGCGCAGCCAGTAAGGGACAATCTCGCCCTGCACCCAAATGCGGAGAACCTCGCGCCGTTCCTTCGACGGTTGAGGGAGCAGCATCTGAGCGAATTCAAAGCGATCTTGGAGGCCGTGCGGATAGTCGCGCCTTTCTTTGGCGATCTCGTTTACCGGAAGAATGCCGCGGCCGTCGAGCTTGAGTGGTTCCACGCGGGCGATCGGGACACGCCGCTTGGGCCGCTCCAGCTCTCCGACGGCACGCTCAGGTTCCTATGCCTCGCGACGCTTCTTCTCCAGCCCGCTGACTATCAGCCCGATACGATCCTCCTGGATGAGCCCGAGCTTGGGCTGCATCCCGCGGCGCTCAGCGTGCTCGCGGGCATGCTGCATCGGGCGGCCGAGAAGAAGCAGATCATCGTTTCCACTCAGTCAACGGAACTGGTCGATGAGCTTCCGCCTGACGAGATCATCGTGGTCGAACGTGAGGGTGGGGCGACGACGTTCAAGCGGCTTGAGGCTGCGCCCCTGAAGGATTGGCTCAAGGATTACCGGATGGGCGACCTCTGGAAGATGAACGTCCTCGGCGGGGGGCCCAGACGTGATTGAGCTGATCGTCGTGTGTGAGGGGCACACCGAGGCCCTCTTCGTTGATTCTGTCCTGAGGCCCGCTCTGGCCAACGTCCGCGTGAGGTCCCAGAATCTGGGAGGACGCCTGAAGTTCCAGCGCGTCAAGACCGACCTGCGCAACACGCTTCGGGCGCGCACGGACACGTACGTCGCTACCTTCTTCGACTTGTACGCGCTGGAAAAGGACTTCCCCGACTTTGCGGCTGCCAAGTTGATTCGAGATCCACTTCTGCGGGCCAAGGCGCTTGAGGACGCGTTGGCCGCGAAGATAGTCGCGGTCGCGGGATGCCGCCCCGACAGGTTTGTTCCACACATCCAGCCATACGAGTTCGAATCGCTGCTCTTTGCCGATATCGACCAGCTGATAAGGGTCCGGGCAGAGTGGAGCGCGCACGCTGAGCCCCTCCACAAGGCGAGGAAAGGCGCACACAGCCCGGAACACATCAACGACGGGCCCGAGACGCATCCCTCCAAGCGGCTGGCCGGTTTGAAGCCTGCCTACAACAAGCACCTTGATGGCCCTGCGATGGCGGGCGCCATCGGGCTCGCGAAGCTGAGGCAAGAGTGCAAACACTTTGACCGCTGGGTGAAGCGGCTCGAGAAGCTGAAGCCGCTCAAGTAGATCCGTGGCCCGCTTCACTGAATCGGTCGTCGAGGACGCGGCGCTCGCGTGGTTCGACGAGCTTGGCTATTCAGTGATGTCGGGGGCCGACCTCCAGCCCGACTCGCCGTTGCCGCTGCGCACCAGCTACCACGACACCATTCTGGCGCCAGTCACGCGCGAGTGCCTACGGCGGCTGAATCCCGACCTGCCCGAGGACGCCGTTCTCGAAGCGTTCAGGAAGCTGAGCCTCGTTGACGGCGCTGCCCTGATGGACCGGAACCGTGCGGCGCATCGGCTGATCGTCAACGGCGTGCCCACGGAGTATCGGCGCAAGGACGGATCCATCGCCTACGTGGACGCGAAGGTCATCGACTTCGCGCGTCCTGAGAAGAACGAGTGGCTGGCCGTCAACCAATACACCATCGTGGAAGGGCAGCACACGCGGCGGCCCGACGTGATCGTGTTCGTGAACGGCCTGCCGCTGGGGGTCGTGGAACTCAAGAACGCGGGCGATCCGAGCGCATCCGTTTGGGACGCGTGGCAGCAGCTTCAGATTTATCAGATGCAGATTCCGTCCCTGTTCGCGTTTAACGCGGCACTCTTGATCTCGGATGGTGTCGATGCGCGAATCGGGGCGATCGGCGGGGGGCGTGAGTGGTTCAAGCCCTGGCGAACGCTGAACGGCATCGAACTCGCTCCGAAGTTCATGCCCGAGCTGGAGGTTCAGATTCGCGGTGTGTTCGAGAAGTCGCGCTTTCTCGACTTGGTTCGCTACTTCGTCGCCTTCGAGGACTCGGGCAGTGGCCAGGTCCAGAAGAAGCTGGCCGGCTATCACCAGTTCCACGCCGTTAACGTGGCCGTGAGCGAGACGATCCGCGCGCTCTCCCTGGCCGAGGTAGCGGCGGAGCCTCTTGGCTTTGCTGCCGGGCATCGCGCGGGGGGCGTCCAGGGCGACCGGCGCGTTGGCGTCGTCTGGCACACGCAGGGGTCGGGGAAGAGCCTCACCATGGCGTACTACGCGGGGCGAGCGATTCTTCATCCGGCTCTGGAGAATCCGACGCTGGTTGTGATTACAGACCGGAACGACCTCGACGATCAGCTCTTCGGCACGTTCGCGCGGTGCCGGGATCTTCTTCGTCAGGATCCTGTGCAGGCTGCCGATCGGGAGGATCTGCGGCAGAAGCTGGCTGTGGCCTCTGGTGGCGTCGTCTTCACGACGATCCAGAAGTTCCTGCCCGAGAAGGGCGAGCGACATCCGGTGCTCTCGACTCGCCGCAACATCATCGTGATTGCCGACGAGGCGCATCGCAGCCAGTACGGCTTTGTGGATGGCTTTGCTCGGCACATGCGCGATGCGCTGCCGGGAGCGTCGTTCATCGGCTTCACGGGGACCCCCGTCGAGCTGACCGACGCGAACACGCGCGCGGTGTTTGGCGAGTACATCAGCGTTTACGACATCCAGCAGGCGGTGATCGACAAGGCCACCGTGCCGATCTACTACGAAGGTCGGCTCGCGAAGCTCGTGCTGAAAGAGTCGGAGCGGCCGAAGATCGATTCGGACTTCGAGGAGGTCACGGAAGGCGAGGAGGTCGAGCGGAAGGAGAAGCTCAAGAGCCAGTGGGCGCGGCTGGAGGCTCTCGTCGGTTCGGAGAACCGCGTGAAGCTGATTGCCCGCGACCTCGTCGAACATTTTGAGAGCCGGCTGACCGCGATGGACGGCAAGGGGATGATCGTCTGCATGAGCCGGCGCATCTGCGTCGAGCTATTCAACGAGATCGCGGCCCTGCGGCCCGCGTGGGGCGCCGACCCCGACGATGACTCGAAGGGATTCATGAAGATCGTCATGACCGGGTCGGCGATGGATCCTGCCGAGTGGCAGGTTCACCTGCGCAGCAAGAAGCGGCGCGAGGATCTGGCGAAGCGTTTCCGGAATCCCGACGATCCCTTCCGGCTGGTGCTCGTGCGCGACATGTGGCTGACTGGCTTCGATGCGCCGTCGCTGCACACGATGTACATCGACAAGCCCATGCAGGGGCACGGGCTCATGCAGGCCATTGCGCGGGTCAACCGCGTGTTCCGCGACAAGCCAGGTGGTCTGGTCGTCGACTACCTTGGACTCGCCGACAAGTTGAAGGAAGCGCTCGCGACCTACACGGAGAGTGGCGGTCAGGGCGAGACTGCGATCGACCAGGCTGAGGCGATTGCCGCGATGGTGGCGAAGTACGAGGTGTGCCGCGGGATGCTGCACGGATTCTCGTGGGCGGCCTGGGCATCGGGTACGGCCCAGCGGCGCCTCTCTCTCATCCCTGCGGCGCGGGAACATCTTCTGAAGCTGGAGGATGGCAAGTCGCGGTTCGTGAGTGCCGTGAACGACCTCTCACGAGCATTCGCGCTGGCCGTTCCGTCGGACGAGGCGCTCAAGATCCGGGATGACGTCGGCTTCTTCCAGGCCGTGCGAGCCGCCATGCTGAAGGGCGACGAGGCGGGCGAGGGGAAGACCGACGAGGAGTTGAGCTACGCGGTTCGGCAGATCGTCTCCGGCGCCGTCGCATCCGAGGGAGTGATCGACATCTTCTCCGCGGCTGGCCTCAAGAAGCCCGACATCTCGATCTTGTCGGACGAGTTCCTGATGGAAGTCCGCGAGATGCCGCTCAAGAACGTGGCGGTCGAGCTCCTTCGGAAGCTCCTGAGCGGTGAGATCCGCGCTCGCGCCAAGCAGAACATCGTGCAGAGCAGGTCGTTCGCCGAGATGCTCGAAGAGGCGGTAAAGAAATACCAGAACCGCGCGATTGGCACCGCTCAGGTCATCGAGGAGCTGATCGCGCTGGCCAAGGAGATGAGGGAGGCCAACGCACGCGGCGAGGAGCTGGGCCTGTCATCCGATGAACTGGCCTTCTACGACGCCCTGGAGACGAACGACAGCGCGGTCAAGGTCCTCGGCGAGCCGACGCTCAAGGACATCGCGCGCGAACTCGTGACGACGCTGAAGAACAGCGTCACCATCGACTGGACGTTGCGCGAGAACGTCCGCGCGGAGATGCGTGTGCGTGTGAAGCGGATCCTGCGGAAGTACGGCTACCCGCCGGACAAGCAGGAGAAGGCAACCCAGACCGTGCTCCAGCAGGCCGAGCTGCTTCTTTCAGCCGAGGTGGCGTAGGTCAGCTGGCGGCTTCGTTCGCGTTCACGTCCACGCGCACGTCCGCGTTCAGGTTGACGTTCACGTTCACGTTTGCGGGCTGATCGGGCGTCGTGGACGTCTACGGACTGCGAGCGGCGTCAACGTGAACGGACAAATGAAAAGCGTCAACGTGAACGGACCACGAGGAGCCACGGGTCCCTATCCGCGCCTTGGCGGCTCCGGCGGCGTCCAGCCCACCGCCCCCGAAGCGCTCATTCCCCATTCACGCACACAGCGTCTCCTCAGTTCTCCGAGCGGGTAGAACGTCCCTCGCCACACGATGCCCCGACGGATCAGCGCCAGCAGCGTCGACCACGCGATCACGCCGCCGAGGGTTACGGCGCTCAGCGGGGCGAGCAGACCCTCGAGGCCGGAGCCTCCCGATAGACGCCGCGCCGATGCGCCGACCAGAAGAATCGGCACGGCCGCCGCGATTAGGGCCAGGGGGTAAGTCCAGAAGGGCGCCGTGACCACCAGGGGGAGATAGGGAAGCAGCGCGGCGGTCACCACACCGCTCACCGCGAGGGCCGCGAGCCCCGTATTCCACTCGCATCCCGAAAACGCGTTCTTCTCCAGGCCGCGGAGGGAGGCGACGAGGCCGTTCTGCCAGCGCACCCTGACCATGCCGTCGGCGTCGAGGCAGCCCTGAGGGATTCCGCCGCGTCTGAGCAGCAGACCGAGCTTGAGATCGTCGGCGACTTCGAAGGCCAGTCGCTCGTGCCCGCCGATCCTTTCGTAAGCCTCGCGACGAAGGAGGCCAAAGGCCCCCACTCCGACGTAGGCCCACGACCCCGGCTCGCACAGACGCGATGGGTCGAGCTTGATGGAGAGAGCGATCGCGAACGTCGACACGAAGGCTCGTTCGAGAAAACTGTGGGCTTCGAACCGGGGCAGGGCCACAAAGTGCCCGAGGCCATGCGCCTGCGCGAAGGCGACCGAGCGCTTCAGAGCGGTCGGTTCGAAGACCACATCGCCGTCGGTGAACAGAAGCCATGGCCCCCTCGCCCGCTTCGCTCCCTGGTGCGCCGCGTGGTTCTTGCCCAGCCAGCCTTCGGGAAGGGTCTCGATGTGGAGCACGGTGAGCCGGGGATCGCGGGCGGCGAGTGCCGCAAGCAAAGCGCCCGTCCGGTCCTCCGATCGATCGTCCACCGCGACGATCTCCAGATTGGGGTAGTCCTGAGCGAGCAGGGAGAGAATCGCCGCCTCGACCCCCGTGGCCTCGTTGCGGCAGGGAACAACCACGCTGACCATCGGCCAGGAGGACGGCATCGGTCCGTCCCACTCGCGCAGGGTGGGGAAGCGGGTCCGGAACCTGGAAAGCCGCATCAGCAGGACGAGGTCGAAGAGAATCAACAGGCCCACGGCGGCCCCGTAGGCGCTCCCGAGGGTCAAACCGGCGCCTGGCGCGAACTTCGCTGCGCGTCCCGCATGGTGTGGAACAAGCCTCCGGTTTCGAAGTCGTCCACTTCGATGACCTCCCGTCCGAGCTTGCGGGCCTTGGCCACCGCCACCGCCTCGTCCCCCGTTACGACCGCGGTTCGATACGCCTCTGCGATGTCGGAGTCCGGGCTTTCGCCGAGCGCCTCCGCGTCGAAGCGACCTTCTCTTCGTGCCGCCCCGATCCGTTTCTCGATGGGCGCCGCCGCGGCCAGGGCCTCGAGCGCCGCGTCCAGTTTGGTCAGGGGGTCGTGGGGCGAGCCGAGCGAGATCCCGGAGGTAAGAAGGTCGCGCGCTCCTCCGGGCACGGTGTGGGCTTCGACGACGGCATCGAGATCCTTGTCCCGCGGACCAAGGGTCAGAGGATTGAGGCGAGCCCACGCGAGGGCCGGTCCGCGAAGGAGGGGGCCGAGAATCGGTGATTCGAATTCACGCAGGAGCGCCCGAAAGGCCTCATCGATCCGGGCGAGGCTCGTGTCCACCGCGGCTCGCACCAGCGGATCCTCCTCGGTCCGCCCTTCGTGAAGGGCCCGGCGCACCGCGCAGGCGCCCAGGAAGATGGCGGAGAGGATGTCGGCGAGGCGGCCATTGGCGTGGCCCTTTCGCTTGAGGGCGGGGCCATGGACGAGCAGGGTCAGGTCCGCGAGTGCCGCGAAACGGAGCGCCGCCCAGGAAAGTCGGCGCTTCTGCGAGCGCAGAGGGGTTCGCCAGGCCGAGGGCGAAGTCAGCAGACCGCGGGTGATCTCGCCCAGGGCCAGACGGCCGAGGGTCCAGGCTGTGAAGAGAAGGTGGCGGCTCAGCTGGAGCACAGCGCCCGCGAACGACCCCGATTCGATCGCCTGCAGGTCTTTGAGCGCGTGCGGGTGCCCGCGCAGGACCCCTTGTCCGAAGATGATGAGCGTCCGGGTCAGGATGTTGGCGCCTTCGACCGTGATCTGAATGGACGAGCCTTCGAGCGCCATCAGCAGAGGGTTCCTCGGACCGCGGCACAGGGCCGCGCCGCCCATGACGTCCATGGCGTCCAGGACCGCGCGCCTGGTCATCTCCGTCTGCTCGTGCTTCGAGATGGCCGAGATGACCGAGGGCCGCCGACCCTCCATGACCGCGCCCGCCACGAAGATGCGAGCCGCATCACTCACGTAGGCGCTCACCAGGATCGACGAGATCTTCTCCTTGATGCCCTCGAAGCGCGAGATCGAGACGCCGAACTGACGCCGCACCTCGGCGTAGGCGGTGACGACCCGGGCGATCCGCTTCATCCCCCCCGCCGATTGCGCGGGGAGCGACAAGCCCCGCCCCGCCGAAAGGGCCTCCATCAACATGAGCCAGCCGCGTCCGGCGCCCGCCGGACCGCCGACGATCGCGCTCGCCGGAACGACCACGTTGTTTCCCGTCGTGGGTCCGTTGGGAAACGCGACCCCCATGGCGTCGTGACGACGACCCACCACCACGCCTCGCAGCGACGTCTTCACCAGAACGCAGGTGAGGCCGGGACGCAGGCCTTCCCCCAGAAGGTCCTGGGGGTCCTCCAGGGTCACGGCCAGAGCCAGGACGGTGGCGATGGGGGCGAGTGTTATGTAGCGCTTGCGCCAGTTGAGCTCGATCTTCACCTCGCCGTCCTGGTCGCGAAACACCCGGCCATGCGACACGATCGAGGCGGCATCCGACCCCGCCCCGGGTTCGGTCAGGGCGAAGGCGGGCATTTCATCGCCCCGGGCGAGGGCTTCGAGATACTCGCGCTTCTGTTCGTCGGTGCCGTGCCGTTCGATGAGTTCGCCCGGTCCGACGGAATTGGGAATGAGGACCGC
>JANODX010000119.1:0-19979 GCA_031412915.1 Vicinamibacteria bacterium
CACCGCAAGCGGCGCAGCAGCTTGATAGAAAAAAACTCTTTAGCCCAAAGGCGAGCAGGGCCGCGACCATCGAAACCAACAGTCCTTCGGTGAGCAGGTGGCGAATCAGCCGCCCGCGCGACGCTCCAAGTGCGGCGCGAATGGAAAGATCGTGACGGCGCGCGGTCGCCCGCGCGAGGTGCATGCTGGTGAGATTGGCGGCCGCGACCGCGGTCACCAGGCCAAAGAGGAAGAGGAGAGAGACGGCCAGTGGCTGGAGTTCACGATTTTCCCTCAGCAGCGTGAGGCGCGGTTCCACTCGAGCTTCGCGATTGTCGGGGGTCGTTTCGGCGACCGGTTCGAGGGAACGCAACATGGGGGTCAGGGCGGCGGCAGCCTGATCGGGAGAGACTCCTTCGCGAAGCAGGCCCCCGATCGCATACCTCGCGGAGGCGGCTCTGGGCGTGGCCTCTGAAGCACCCGCGAGCATCCAGAAGTCGGGGGTCACCGGTTCGAGACCACCAGCGCCTTCTTCGAGGACACCCACCACACCGAGCGAATCCCCGTCCACCAGCAACAGCCGGCCGAGCGCTTGGGGGTCGCTGTCGGTCAGACGTTTCCAGCCGGAGTGCGACAGCATGATGGCGCGCTCTGCGCCACCCTTCGCATCCGCGGACAAGGCTCGCCCCATGGCCATGCGAGGTTTCATGAGGTTGAAGTAGGAAGGCGACACCACTTCAACGTAGGAGCGCTTGGGATCCTTGCCGCCAACGATGACGCGGCGGACGGAGAACGCGTAGCCGCGCTCCAGCACCCTGTTGTCCTCGGCGATGATGCGATTGGCGATGGCGAGAGGCCAGGCCGTCTGGGTTCTCCCTTCGCCGTCGCGAAGACCGATCTCGACGTGCCTTGAAGCGCCTTCAATGGGGAGCGGCCTGAGAAAATATGGGTCCAAAAAGGCCAGCAACACCATGTTCGCGGCCAGAACCGAGGCAATGACCGAGATCGCGACCACCGCAAAGCCAAGGTCGCGCTTCAGTCCTCGGAAGGCATCGCGAAGATCGGCGTGGAGGTCGTCAAGATGGCGATAGCGGCTCACCTCACGTCCCTCCTGTTTGTAGCTTTCCGTAGCGCCGAACTTCAACCGCGCCTGGCGGAGCGCCTCGCCACGCGCAAGGCCGCGCCGCTCCAGTTCGTCCGCGTGAGCCTCGATATGAAACTCAAGCTCGGACGCCATGTCCGCTTCGAAGCGGTCGCGGCCGATCGCGCGCCGCACCAGCGTGACAATGGGTTCGAAGAGGCCGCTCACGCCGTCACCTCCGTTCCCAGAACCAGAGCCATGGCGCCGACCAGCCGGTCCCATGCTTCCATCTGTTCGCCCAACTTCGTCCGGCCCTTCCGTGTGATGGAGTAGAACTTCGCCTTTCGGTTGTTGTCGGAAATGCCCCACTCCGCGCTCACCAGGTCCTGGCGCTCGAGTCGCCACAGGGCGGGATAGAGCGCGCCCTCTTCAATCAGCAGCGCCCCCGATGAGAGTTGTTCGATCCGGCTCAAGACCCCGTAGCCATGGAGCGAACCGAACGAAACGGCCCTCAGGATCAGCAGTTCCAAGGTGCCCGGTAGGATGTGCGCAGTGCTCATGATCTCCCCTAAGTGTCTTAGGGAGAGAGACGATCACGCGATGACCTTTGTTCCACAGAAAGGAACCTCCCCGTTTTCAGCACAGCGCGAACGCGGATCGTAGGCATGTTCGGGAAACGTGTAGGCTCAACAGCTGGAGATGTTTCTCGCATTCCTCGCCTCCGTGATGGCCGTTTTCGCGCTCATCAAGGGCAGGGACCTGTCGCAGCGCCTCAAGCGTCTTGAGAGCGACCGTGACGATGCGATGGCCAGGCTCGCCGTGCTGCAAAAGCTGGTGGAGCGGCTGCGGGAGCCCGCGGTCGTCGCCTTGAAGGAAGCGGAACAGCCCGCAGAAGGCGCGACCTCGGCTGGAGCGCCCCTCTCCGCCAAAGTGCCGGCGCCCCCACCTCCGCCGCGGCCCGCGCCCGCGCCCACGCCAATCGCGGTCGAGCCGCCTCCGCCGCCCATCGACTGGGAAAGCCTCCTTGGCGTGAAAGGCGCCGCCTGGGTGGGTGGCATCGCGCTCATCACGTCCGCGATCTTCTTCGCGCGCTGGTCGATCGAGCAAGGTCTGGTGACGCCCGAACTCCGTTTCGCGATGATGGTATTCGCCGGCATCGGGTCGCTCGTCGCCGCGGAGATCGGTCTGCGCAAGGGCTACGAGCGGACCGCGAACCCGCTGTCGGGAGCCGGCATCGCCATTCTCTACATCGCGTTCTTCGCCGGTCATGCGCGGTACGAGTTGATCTCGATGCCCGCTGCGTTTGCCGGCATGGTGTTCGTCACCGTCGCCGCCTGCGTTCTCTCGGTTCGGTACGATGCCTTTCCCACCGCGGTCCTCGGCCTGCTTGGCGGCTTCGCCACTCCCCTGGCTCTGTCCAGCGGCGAAGACCACCCGGTGGGTCTTTTCTCCTACGTCCTGCTGCTCAACCTCGGCCTGCTCGCGATCGGCGTGAAGCGTCGATGGCACGGACTCTTCGAGTTGGGGCTTCTCGGCACACTGATCATTCAGATCGGCTGGTTCTCGAAGTTCATGTCCCCCGCGAACATGGGGATTGGCGCGGTGGTCTTCGCGGTGTTCGGAGTCCTGTATCTGCTCCTGCCCGTCGTTTCGAAGGAGGAGCGCACAGACCGGGTGCTGTTCACGAGTGCAATGGGCGGACTGGCGCCGTTCCTGTTCGCCACCCTCCTCGCGAGTTCGAAGGTGCATGTCGCGCAGTGGCCCCTGCTCTTCGGCATGGTCGGCCTGATCGACCTCGCGATCCTGGCCATTGCGGTTCTGCGCGGAAGGGTTGGGTTGCTGCTCAGCGCCTCCGTCGCCACCGCACTCACCCTCGCGCTGTGGGCCGGCCGGGGGCTGAAGGCGGACAGCGGCGCGTCGCTTGCCGGCTCGACTCTTCTCGCCATCTTCATCGTCGCCATCTTCGGTTCGGCCCGTCGGGTCGCGAATCGTTTCGGGAATCTGGAGAGGTCGCGGGTCAAAGGCCTGGAGATGGCCGCGCTCCTGGCGTGGGCGGGCCTCGGCCTTTTCGGGCTGATCATGATCGGTCACGATCGAGGGTCGCACGAAGGACCCTTCCTCACCCTGGCCTCCGCCCTGGCCCTGCTGCTCCTCGAACACGCCGCTCATGAGGGACGAATAAGAGGCGCGCTTTCGCTCGGCGCCGCCGGCCTCGCCGCGCTGGTCCAGATCTGGTTCCTCAGTTCAGCGAGTCCATCGACGGTGTTCGGGTATCTCGCAGCACCCGTCCTGCTCTCGCTGCTCTGGTCTCTCTTCGCGGGCCGCTCGCATGGTGAGGAAAAGGACGTCGAGGCAGAGATCGCGGTGCGCGCTTCATGCTGGATCTCGATTTTCGGCCTGTTCCTGACCCTCACGGAACCGCGCCTCTCCTCGGAGGGCTTTCCTCTCTTCATCGCGCTGGCTGCGCAGGTCCTCGTGGTCACGGCCTCGGTTCTGAGGTCGCACTGGACCATCGGCCTTCCCGCCCTGCTCGGCGCCAGCGCGCTTCACCTGATGATCTGGCAGCTCGCCTACCTGAAGCCAGAGAAGCACACCATGGCTTTCGGCTTCACGAGCCTGTTCTATCTCTTCTTTCTTCTGCTCCCGATGATTGTGCCGTTCGCCCGATGGAGAGAAGCCCTCCTCCCCTGGGCGACCTCGGCCCTCGCCGGGCCGGCCTTCTTCCTGCCCTTCTACAACCTCTTCAGGGAGACCTTCGGCGAATCGGCCATCGGCCTGCTGCCGCTAATGCTGGCCGGCATGTCTGTGTTCAGTCTGCGCATGGTCTCGAGCCGGTTCGTGGCTGCGCCCGAGGATGCGCTGGGGGCGCGTCTCCGGCTTCGATATCTCGCTCTTTTTGCCGCAGTGGCGTTGTGGTTCATCGCGGTCGCGATTCCGCTGCAACTCGCCAAGCAGTGGATCACTCTGGGATGGGCCCTCGAAGCGATGGCGCTCTGCTGGTTGTTCGGCCGGTTGCCCCACCGCGGTCTGCCGGTCTTCGCGGGAATCCTCTATGCCCTCGTGGGCGCTCGCCTGCTTTTCAATCCGGAGATTCTCGAATACCAGGAGCGTGGCCTGCCGCTCCTCAACTGGATTCTCTACACCTACGGGATCGCCACCGCCTGCTGCCTGATCGGCCAGTGGTTTCTGCGCCGCGCGTCGGATAACCGATTCATCCATCGGCTCGCCGACGGCATAGCTCTGAACGGACTCCTGCTCGGCTTCTGGCTCGTCAACCTGGAGATCCTCGACTATTTCTCGACCGGCGCCTACATCGCGCTCACCGACCACAGCGGCTACTCGGTGAAGCTGGCTCTTTCCGCGGGCTGGGGCCTGTACGCCATCGTGCTTCTGGTCACCGGAGTCGCGAAAGACCTGAAACCCCTGCGTTACTTGTCGCTCGCATTTCTGCTGCTCACGGTCGCCAAGGTGTTCCTTTACGATCTGTCGGAGCTCGGCGGCATCTTCCGCGTGTTCTCTTTCCTCGGCCTCGCGGTGGCTTTGATCCTGGTGTCGCTGTTCTATCAGCGGTTCGTCTTCAAGAAGGCTCACTGAGGGGAGCCATCGCGTGATTCTCCTTCTGACCGCTCACATTCCGGCCGAGGGCCGCCCGGGCGACGCAGAGCGCGCGGCCTGGCAATAAGAGCGCCCGGGTGAGAGTTGCGGGAATTGGGGGGCTGGCCTCGCTCGTCCTGCCTCCCGAGTCATCGACGAAAGCCGCATCTTCGGGCCGGGATGCGACCTCAAACCCGCGAACATCAAGGTCACGCCTGAAGGAAAGGTCAAAGTCCTCGACTTCGGTCTGGCCAAAGCGTTCGAAGGCGGGCTGCGCCCAACCGCTGCCCGGCGTTCACATCGTCTCCGGGAGGGCAAGAAGCCGAGCCTTGATGAGGCCGCTGCCGAGGATCGCCGTGAGGTCCCGATCGCGGGCCAGGACGTAGCACCCGCCTTCCTCCGCGATCACCGTGATCAGACAGTCGATGGTCGAGCGCACCGTGTGCCCCTGGCTCCGCAAACTGCGATACACCGCGGCCGCCCGGAGGTATGAGTCGACGCCTTCAGTTTCCAGGAAAACAAGCTTCCGGAAAAGTCCCTCCAGCTGCCTCCGGCCCTTGTCCTGCTTCAGGCCCTGGAACACTTCCGCGACGATGACGCCGCAGGTGCAGATTTCGTCGTCGGAGGCGATCAGGGAAGCGAGGATGGCCCGCTACTTCGAGGCATAGCCGTTCAGAAAGTCGACCCAGACCGAAGTGTCGACCAGGACCTTCACCGGGGCCTCGGCGCTCGTTTCCGCAGGCGATCGAGATTCCCTTCCCAAGGCAAGGATCCTTCAAACGAGAGCAGCCGGCGCAGGGAACGCCGTCGAGCAAAGTCCCGCAAGGCCTCGTTGACGACCGCGGTCTTGGTCTTTCCCCGGGAAACGCTCATGGCCCCGCGGAGGGCGGCGTCGTCGACTTCGAGGGTGGTGCGCATGATCTGCCTTCAGATGCAGACGATAGCCTGCCGCGATATGCACCGCGGAAGGAGGCCCACGTCCGGCCGAGATCACAACGTCGGAATAGTCGGTCGGCGAGGAGCGAAGCAATCCCCCCGCATGGCAAGGAGCTGGGCGTAGGATTCAGCAGATCGATCGACCGATCGAATCGTTCGGGAAAGGACGTTGGCGGAAACTGAAGGGCCGGGCCTTCATACGCATACCAAACGGCCGCGTGCGACTCGCGGAGATCCATTGGTACGAGGCGCACGGGATCGGCAGACGGAATCTGAAGTTCAAGCGATACATCGACTGAAGCCATGAGCGTCAACAACAACAAGAAGAAGGTCTCACGACGGTACGTCGTTTGTGTCAACAACGCCGGAAGCGAAGCGTCGCTCGAACGGAATCAAGATCTACGTTGTTCTGCCGGATCTTCGAGCTGAGGCCGATGGCTTGATCCGTGTCATCGACGAGGACGGCGAAGATTACCTCTACCCGAACGACTGGTTCGAGCCGGTCGAGGTCTCGAAGGTGATTGAGACCTCGCTTCTGCGCGCCTCCTGAGCGAGAGTATGGACGCCAGGAGACGCCGCAGTCCGCGTCCGCGCGCAGGCACTCCTTGATGTCGCGGTAGGCCTCGGTGACGAGGGCCGCGAGCGGCGCGGGGTCGAGCGGTGTCGAGGGCCGGAGCTTTCTCGGCCGTCGTCGGGTCGATAATGGCCTCGATCTCCGACACGCGATTCGAGGGGACCCGTCCTGGGTCGCGTACTCGCGGACGAGCTCCTCGCTCGTGGCGATGCACACGCAGTAGATGTTGTCGCCCGTGTCGTAGCTGCGCAGCCAGGAAGTTCGAGGGGGAGGCCCCGAGGGTAGCCCGGGCTTGTGCCGTCTGGGGTCCACTCATCGTTGGGGAATCAGCGCGGTGAGGCTGGCCCTCTGCCTCATGGTTCTCGGACCGTTCCAGGGCGACCACCGCCCTCGCGCGCCTTTGCGCGTGGCATGATGCGCAACGCATGAGCCGATCTGCCCGCTACGACGCCATGGCTGAGAGAGTCCGGGCGCTCTACGAACGAAATCGGCAGCGCGGTCGCGCGGCCTGGTGCGACCACGACTACGACTACGTCTGCCCTTCCACCGGAACGTATCCGTTCCAGTGGTTCTGGGATTCCTGCTTCCACGCCATCGTTCTGGCGCGATACGACATGGATCGGGCGCGCTCCGAGATCCGGAGCCTTCTGAAGAATCAGGGCGATGAAGGCCTCGTCTCCCACGTCACGTTCTGGCAGCGCGAGGCGTTCGAGGAGATGCTGAAGGAGTACTCCATAGCCTTCCGGACGCCGTATCTGTCGGACTGCATTCAACCGCCGCTTCTGGCCGAGGCCCTCTTCGCCATCTCCCGGGGCGGGGGGGGACGCGAGATTCTGGCCGAGATGCTTCCCAAAGCGCGTCGGTATTACGACTGGCTCGACCGTATGCGCGATCCCGATCGCGACGGACTGATCGCGATCCTTCAACCCGACGAATCGGGCCTCGACCACATTCCCAAATACGACAAGTATCTCGGGGTGTCGAATCCCACGCGCGACGAATTCACCGCGGCCTGGCAGCGGGCGGTGGGGCCCTACGCCCTCATGCAGCGCGATCACGACAAGATGTTCGCGGCCGATCGTTTCGTCTGCGAGGACGTGCTCGTCAACACCATCTATGCGGAGAACCAGCGCATCCTCGCCGAGTTGCACGAAGAGGCCGGCGATGCGGAGGCGGCCGGGGTCATGCGCGCGCGCGCCGCGAAGACCACGGCGTCGCTTCTCGACAAGTGCTACGACCAGGCGACCGGGCTCTTCTACGACCTCGCGGGCTTGCGTGAAGATCAGCTCAAGATCAGCACGGTCACGTCGCTCATGCCCATCCTGTTGCCGGATCTACCGCGCGAGATGGTGGGCGCGCTGGTGAAGCACATCGCCGATCCGAAGGAGTATGCGGCCGCCTACCCGGTGCCTTCCACCGCGCTCAACGAGCCGCTGTACCTGAAACCATCGGACGGCAGGCCGGAGCTCGATTCGAAGCTGCTGTGGCGGGGACCTTCGTGGATCAACACCAACTGGTATATCGCCCGGGGCCTGCGCCGGCACGGCCGCGTGGATCTGGCCCGGACCATCGAGGATCGTTCGGGAGCCCTCATCGAGAAGGGCGGGTTTCGCGAGTACTACGATCCTTACACCGGCGACGGCTTTGGCGCGCACGCGTTCTCGTGGACGGCGCTCGTCCTGAACATGCTGGCGGATCACGAAGGCGTCCGGTGACGTTCGGACGAAGCCTCGGGATAATCGCGGCCGTCGGGTCGCTCATGGTCTCGGCGGAGTCCGCGGCGGCGCTTCTACCCCGGGTCATCAAAGTTCACTACACCCCGAAGGACCAGCAGATCCACAGGTACGCCAACGTCCCCGTGGACGTTCCCGCGGGCGTCACCCGCCTCGACATCGAGCTTCGCTACGACCGCGCGGCCGGTGAGAATGTCGTCGACTTGGGACTCCTCGAGCCGGGGCCTCTCGAACTCGGCACGAAGGCGTTCCGGGGCTGGACGGGCGGCGAGCGGAGCGAGATATTCGTGAGCGCTACCGATGCCACTCCTGGATACTGGCCGGGACCGGTTCAGGCCGGGCGATGGCATGTGACCCTGGGCCTCTACAAAGTTGGAGCCAGCGGCGTCGACGTCGAGATCACGGTGAGAACCTCGACCGAGGCCGCGTCGGAACCGACCCCGGCGCTTCCGGGCCGGACGAACGAGCCCATCCGGCCTGGTCCGGCCTGGTTCTCGGGCGCCTTGCACGCCCATACCTACAACAGCGACGGCGCCCTCTCGGTTCAAGCCCTGGTCACGAAGGCTCGCGATGAAGGACTCGATTTCATCGCCATCACCGATCACAACAACACCGCCCACCAGCGCGAGGGCACGCCCGTCCCCGGACTCCTGCAGTTGATCGGCGAAGAAGTCACCACCCCCGGAGGTCACATGAACGTGTGGGGCCTTGGCGGCGTGCGCGACTTTGTCGACTTTCGCGTCCTGCCCGGGGCCAACGCCATCCGCGGTCTGGTCCAGGACGCGGTGGCGAGGGGTGCTGTGGTGGGGATCAACCATCCGTTTTCCGCGTGCGTCGCCTGTTCCTGGACCCATGCCGTCCCGCCGGGTGTGAGTGCCATCGAGATTTCGGGGCGCGAGCCCGAGGAGATGCCGCGGGCCATCGCACTGTGGGACATCCTCTTGCGTGAGGGTCGTCGGGTGGCCGCCGTGGGGGTGAGCGACTGGCATCGTGGAGAGGCGCCCATCGGCTCGGCCAGCGTGCGGGTGTGGTCCCGCGATCTGTCCACCCTCTCGATTCTGGACGGCATTCGAAACGGGCGCGTGGTCGTGATGCTCGACGCGCGGACACCGCCTCCCGAGATTCGGCTCGTCGCGGGAGAAACGGAAGGCCGCATCGGCGATACGGTCCCGCTCAAAGCCGGTGACGGTTACATCGTCACCCTGAACGCGAAGAGCCCGGCCTATCAGGGGGCGCGCGCCGAGTTGTTCTGGAACGGGGAGAGAGTCGCGAGTGTCGCGTTCGTCGATGGCGCGGCTCGCCTCGAGCGCTTCGCCATGATCAGCGGGTACATCCGGGTGCATGTCCTCTCCGGTGCGGGCGCCCCGATCGCGATTGCGAATCCGATCTGGCTGACGGTGAAGCCATGACGATGCGGCACAGATGGCGGTCCCTGGCCGCGAGTGCCTTCGCCGCGCTGGTTTGCCTTGCCCGCCCGGCCGTTTCGGAGACCGGCGACGACCTGGTCACTCCGATCCGCGTTGGCCGTCCCGACGCAAAGGTCGTGCTCTCGCTCTGGGCGCAGCAGGAGTATTCGCACCTGGCCGCCCGGCCGGAGGTGGCGGCGCTCTTTGAGGACATCCTCCGCGAATGGGCGATCGCTCATCCCGACGTGCGCCTCGATGTGTCCACCATGCCTGCGCTCGAGATGCACAAGTCGAAGCTCCTGATGGCGGCCGCTTCCGATCGCCTGCCCGACGTCGCCTCCATCGACAGTTTCTGGATGCCTCTGTTCCTCGAAGGCGGTCACGTGAAGCCGCTCGACCCGTTCTGGTCCGTCGCAGACCGCGAAGATTTCCTGCCCTTCACCATCGACACCCTCAAGGATCAGGCCGGCCACGTCTACGGCATGTGGCACGGCACGGATTGCCGGGTGCTTTACTACCGCAAGGACCTTGTGCCGAATCCGCCCAAGACCTGGGACGAACTCATCGCGGTGGCGAGCCGGATCTCCCGCGAGAAGAAGATCTCCGGATACCTCTACAACGCGGGCCGCTGGGAAGCGGCGGTGTTCGACCACCTGCCCATGTTCTGGGGACAGGGTGGGGAACTCGTCGACGCCGCGGGGGCCCCGATCTTCGGTCTGCCTCCGAATCGCGACAAGATGGTCCGCGTCCTCCGCTTCCTGCGCGACACCATCGAAAGCGGCGCCTCGCCTCGCTCGGTTCTTGCGAACAACGACTATCAGCAGCTGTCCGCCGCCGCGGTGGCGGGCGACGTCGCCATGTTCCTGGGCGGAAGCTGGCAGTTGCGGGAACTCGAATCCAGCCTCTCGCCGGAAGAGCTGGCCAAGTGGGACATCGCACCCATTCCCCAGCGCGAGGCCGGTGTCGTGTCCACGGGGGCGGGAGGTTGGATCTGGGTCAGCTTCGCGAAGGATCGGGCGAAGCAGAAGGCCGCGGCCGAACTCATCCAGTTCATCGAGTCATCTCGGAACGTGGGCCGGATCTCTCTCCCTCTGCACCAGCTTCCCGCCCGAAAGAGCGTCTACCGGGATTTCCCGATCTTTTCCCAGGATCGCTTCTACGCGCGGTTCGGCGAGTGGCTGGTTCAGGCCCGCGCTCGTCCGGCGGTGGCGATCTACCCCAAGATCTCCGAGCAGCTCCAGCTCGCGGTCGGCTACGCCGTTTCCGGCGACAAGACGCCGGAGCAGGCGGTGGATGCAGCCTGGACCGCGGTGTTGAAGGTGGCGGAGCGGCAAACCGTGGGCGGGGCGGGGCGGCGGGGAATCGACCTCGCGGCCGCGCTGCCCCCGCTCCTGGCTGCCGCTCTTTTCGCCTTCGTGATCCTCGGGCTTTTCGGACGCGACCGCGCTCTCGTGCCCTGGCTCGCGCCCTCGTTGGCGTTGACCGTGGCCTTTCTCCTCTATCCGATGCTGGAGCTCCTGCGGCTCTCGGCCACCGATACCAGAACGCAGGGGCTCGCCTATTCGTACACCACCGCGACGCTCAGGGGTGTCGCCACCGACCCGGAACTCCCGCGCATGCTGCTGGTGACCCTGGTGTTCGTGGCCGCCTCCGTCCTGCTTCAGATGGTGGTCGGATTCGTGTTGGCGGTCCTGATCGACACCGCGCGCCGCCGAGGGACCGCGGGCACTTTGTTCGCACGGGCCTCCGTGGTGAGCGCCTGGGTGATTCCAGGCGTCCTGATCGGTGTTTTGTGGCGCATCCTCCTGATGGAAAACCGCGCGGGGATCGTCAATTATCTGGGCGCCCTCGTCGGCCTGCCGCCCACGCCTTTCCTCTCCGCCTCGAACCTGGCTCTCGCTTCGGTGGTGGTGGCGAACGTGTGGCGCGGATCCGCTTTCAGCATGATTCTCCAGTTCGCCGGCCTGATGCGCATTCCCACCGAGCTCCACGAAGCCGCGGATCTGGAAGGCTTGTCGCGCGGTCAGCGCCTGCGCTGGTTGATCCTGCCTCTTCTCAAGCCCGTGATGGCGCTCAACCTGGTCCTCATCACCATCTACACCCTGAACACGTTCGACATGATCCTGCCCCTGACCGGAGGCGGGCCGGCGCGGGGGACCGAGGTCATCGCGCTCTACATGTACAAGGCGGCATTCAACACGCTGGAATCGGGCCGGGCCGCGGCCATCGCGACCGTCATGCTCGTCTTGAACCTCGCCCTCGCCTTCCTGGCGATGAGAGCCATGCGTCGGCAGGCGGCCGCATGAGACGCACGAGCAATCGACCCCTGCAACTGGCTCTGGCGCTGATGGCGGCCGCCTTCCTGTTGCCGCAGTTGTGGCTGTTCTCCCTCTCCCTCAAGACGAAGGCCGAGGTCTACGAGTATCCGCCCCGCCTGATTTCCGCTCACTCGTCTTTCCACAACTACGCCACGATCCTCGAGCGCACTCAGGTGCCCTCGTACCTGTGGAACAGCGCCCAGGTGGCGGTTCTGGCGACCCTTCTGACCCTGGCCTTCGGTATCCCGGCCGCCTACGTTCTTTCGCGCGAACGATTCAGGCAACGTGACCGGCTGGTGTCGGCTTTCCTGGCCGTGCAGATGGTTTCACCGGTGGTCCTGCTGGTGCCGATCTACGGTCTGGTGGCCCGGCTCGGGCTTCTGGACACGCACGCCGGCCTCGTTCTCGTTTACGCCGCGATTCAAATCCCCTTCACCATCATTGTCCTAAAGAATTTCTTCGATGCCTTGCCCGCATCCCTGTTCGAAGCCGCGAGCCTGGACGGCTGCACGCGTTTCGGGGTGTTCCGCCTGGTGGCTCTGCCCCTTCTGGGGCCCGGCCTCGCCTCCGTCTCCATCTTCAACCTGGCCGCCTACTGGTCGGAGTTCTGCATGGCCCTGGTTTTGCTGGATTCACAGCAGCGGTACACCATTCCCATCGGCCTGTTCAGTTTCCAGAGCGGGTACGAAACCGAGTGGCATCTGGTGGCGGCGGCAAGCTTCATCGGGCTCTTGCCCGTGCTGCTCGCCTTCGTTCTCCTCCAGCGTTTCTTCGTGGCCGGCCTGACCGCAGGTGCGGTGAAGGGATAAGGCGTTGACCAAACCGGCCACGATCCAGGTTCACGTCATCTCCCACACGCACTGGGATCGCGAGTGGTATCTGACCCGAGAGGAGTATCGACTGCGTCTGGTCGATCTCATCGATGGCGTTCTCGACCGGATGGACAGCGAAGAGGGATTTCGGTACTTCCATCTCGACGGTCAGACCATCGTCTTGCGGGACTATCTCGAGATCCGGCCGGACCAGGACGCGAGGCTGCGCCGTCGAATTGGTGAGGGCCGACTTCTGGTGGGACCCTGGTACGTGATGCCCGACATGTTCCTGGTCAGCGGCGAGGCCCTGGTGCGAAATCTGGCTCTCGGACATCGCATCGCGGAGTCTTTCGGCGCGGTGATGCGCGCGGGTTACCTGCCGGACCCCTTCGGGCACGTCGCCCAGATGCCGCAGATCCTGGCCGGGTTCTCGCTCGACAACGCCATCCTGTGGCGCGGTTTCGGCGGTCCCCGCGCCGAGTATTGGTGGGAAGGGCACGACGGCACGAGCACTCTGCTGCTCCATCTGCCCCGCGAGGGTTACTGCAACGCATTCCGTCTCCCTCTGGCGGCGGACGACACGCGGACCTCGGCGGCGGCCGAGGTCGTGGCTCGCGAGGTCTCCCGCACCTCGGCGAGTTCGGTTCTGCTGATGGCGGGCGTCGATCATGTCGAGCCTCATCCCGCGCTGGTGAGACTGGTCGAAGAGATCGACGCCCGGCCGGGCCTGTCGGCATCGATCTCGACTCTTCCCGCCTATGTCGACTCCGTGCGGGCGGCCGTGGTCGCGAAGGGAATCGCGCTCGAAGTTGTCCAGGGCGAACTGCGCGGAGGCGAGGAATACGCGTATCTTCTTCCCGGCGTCTTGTCGGCGCGGACCTGCCTGAAGCAAGCCAACGTGAGAGCGCAGGTCCTGCTCGAGAAGACACTGGAGCCCCTGGCCCTCTTCGCCTGGCTGTGTGGCGACGCGCATCCTCAGGGCCTGCTTGACCATGCGTGGAGGACGCTGCTCGAGAATCATCCTCACGACAGTATTTGCGGCTGCAGTGTCGATGCCGTGCACGATGAAAACGAGACTCGGTTCGCTCGCGTGTTCCAGGTGGCCGAGGGCCTGACCGAACGCGCCCTGCGCGCCTTGGCCAACCGGGTGGCGGCGCCTCGGGAGGGTTCCATTCGTCTGCTGGCGGTCAACCCCGACGTTCATCCGTATTCCGGTCTCATCGACGCGGTCATCGACCTTCCGGTGGAGAGCGCCGATCCGTCGCGCCGTTTGACCCCCGATCTGTTCGAGATGCCTCTCGACTTCTTCCCTCGCGGGAGTTCGATCTGTGCCCTGACCGATCCCGAGGAAGGCCCGGTTCCCTTCCAGGTTCTGCGGCGCGAGACAGCCTTGAGGCAATGGATGAGCCGGGTCGATGTGCCCCTTGGAGTTCACGTGGACAGACTTCATATTGTGTTCGCGGCGGTTCTTCCGGCGGCGGGCTTCCTGGCCTGCGACGCGGCGGTGGGCACGGCCGAGCCGGCGGCCGGCCCGGCGGCCGGCCCGGCGGGCCGAGTCTCCGTCGAGGGACGTTCGATCGAGAGCGATCTCCTGCGCGTCGACGTGAATGACGACGGCACGCTGTCCGTTCTCGACAAGCGCTCCGGCCGCGTCTATGGGCGCGTGGCGGAGATGGAGAACGTGGGCGACGTGGGGGATGAGTACAACTTTTCGCCGCCCGGGCTCGATCGCCGTGTCACCAGCCGAGATGCCCGCGACGTCACCGTGTCGATAGTCACCGCCGGTCCGCTTCGCGGCGCGTTACGGGTCGAGTCCACAATCGAGATTCCAAGGCAAGCGACCAACGACCGAAAGAGTCGCAGCGCGGAGACGATCTCCGTCCCGCTCGTCCTGGAGGTCGAGGTCGATCTCGGATCGCCGGTGGTTGCGTTCCGACTTCGCGTCGACAACCGAGCTTGCGATCATCGTCTCCGGGTTCTCTTTCCCACCGGAGCCGAGGCCGTGCGGGAGTCTCGCGCGGACAGTGCTTTCGGTCTGATCACGCGCCCGGCTCAAAAGCCCGCGTGCGAGGGCCCGATGGTCGAGTCGCCCGTGAACACGGCGCCGCTACAGTCGTTCGTCGACGCCGGCGACGCGGCGGTGGGGACCACGCTTCTGAGCGAGGGATTAATGGAGTACGAGGTCTTGCCCAGTCCCGACTCGGGGCCACGTTTGGCGCTCACTCTCCTGCGCAGCGTGGGCTGGCTGTCACGAGACGATCTGGTCACGCGTCGAGGTCATGCCGGCCCCGGCTACGAAACCCCGGGAGCGCAGGGCCTCGGCGTTCACGACTTCCGGTTCGCCTTCGTTCCCCGCGCCGCGCCGCCCACCGAAAACACCCTCTTCTGTCTGGGCCGGGCGTTCCTCGCCCCGCCTCGGGTCGTGGTTCATGCGGGAAGCGGCGCGGTCGCTCCATCCCTCGGCTTGCGCCAGTCGTTCCTTTCGGTGGAATGCGCTTCCGGGGGCGCAGTCGTGATGAGCGCGCTCAAAAAGGCCGACGATCGAGACAGTGTGGTGCTTCGCGTCTTCAATCCGGCCGCTACGCCGACGACCGTGCGCATCCACCAACCGAGCCTCATCGAGGCCTATCGCACGGATCTGCGCGAACAGCGGCGGGAGAAGTTAAGGGTCGCGGACCGCGCGGTCGCGTTTTCGCTCGGCGGACGAAAGATCGAGACCCTCGAGGGGTCTACTTCTGGTGCCGGGTGATGAAGAGGTCGTAGACGTAGCCACCCAGGACGCCGCCGATCAGCGGTCCCACGATGGGCACCCACCACCAGCCATTCCCCGCGGTGAATACGTCGCTGCCCCAGCCCGCCATGGCGGTGAAGAGACGCGGCCCCAGGTCGCGGGCCGGATTGATCGCGTAGCCGGAGTTGAAGCCGAAGGTTGCTCCGATGAGGACCACGGCCGCGCCCACCAGTATGGGCTGCAGTCGCGCCTCGGGCCCGAAGTTCTTCTGATCTCCGATGGCCAGGACCAGGAGCAGGAGCAACGCCGTGCCCACGATCTGATCGATCAGGCCGCCGGGCACATTGCTCAGGAAGTCCTGCGGATAGGTGGAGAAGATTCCCGCGGTGGCCTTGGCGCCGGTCACCATTCGCGTGCCGCCGTCGAAGTGATTGAACGCGTCGCGATAGGTCAGATAGGTGACCGCAGCGCCCGTGAAGGCACCGGCGATCTGGGCCAGACAGTACGGAACGATCTTCGCCAGGGGAAAACCGCGGTGGACGGCGAGGGCCACCGTCACCGCCGGGTTCAAGTGCGCGCCGGAGACGCCGGCCGAGACGTAGATGGCCATCGTGACCCCGAGGCCCCAACCGAGGTTGATGGAGAGATAGCTCCCATTGGCGCCCCCCGACAGGACCACCTGAGCCACCACCGCCGATCCGAAGATGATCAGGACCGCGGTCCCCAGGAACTCCGCCAACGCCTCGCGTGTGGTGCCGGTCAGCATGATGTCCTCATCTCCTCGGTGGTCTGATTTCAAGGGTCACGGGTTCGCCATCCAGAGTCAGAGCCGCCGATCCCGTCCAGGAAAAGAGGCCGGGTTCGGGAAGGTCCGAAGGATTCATCAGGAACAGCTTGTTGACCCGACGCAGGTAGGCGGGTCCGGAACGCGTCGAAGGCGGTGGTTCCCCCTTGCGGGGCGGCCGGGTGTGAGCGCGAATCTGCAGGGCGGTGACATCTTCGGCCTCCTCTCCCCTGGGCAGAGCCACCGCGCCGCGGAAGCAGCTGTTGGGAAAATTGTCGGGAGACCGGGAGATTCGAAATTCGCGAACGCCGACGGTTGAATCGTAGAAGCGGGTCTCCCCTCGGCCCGCGGAAACCCCTACCGCGAAGGTGAAGGTCGCGAAGGTCGTGTCGTCTTTCGCCGTGCAGAGTTCGACCACCGCGTACCGACGAGGGTCGAAAATCTGCTTGGAGCCGGGGCCGGGTGCTTTGGCCACGCGGCCTTCACGTCGCGCTTCCCGGGCGGTCACCGCGTAGGTCCAGGGGTTCTCATCCATCACCTTCTCCCGTGAGGCGTCGGTGAGATCGAAGGGTATGGGCGCCGGCGCGAACCGCTGCTCCGTGGTCCCGGCGTCTTTCACCATGTTGTTGTCGGTCACGACATAGAGAAGGGGATGACGCCCTTCGCGCTTTCCGCGGAAGGGGACGATTTGGTGATCCTTGCCCTGGAAGGTCTCCTCGATCACGTTGCCCGCCCGGTCGAATTCGATGCCGTAGACATACTCGATGTCGGTCAGCCGGCCCCAGGTGGCGAGCAATCTATCCGCCGGAGTGCCGCCATCCTCATTGCTGAAGATCACCGAGTAACGGATGCGCGAACCTCGTTCGGTCTGGTCGGTTTCGTACCACATGACCAGGGGAACATCGGTGAAGCGACCGACCGTATCCGGGCGCGCGAAGAGGATCGGCGCGAGTTCGGTGGCCGCGCGTTCCGGGTTCGATCCGCCGACCTGAACAAAGTCCACTCGCGAAATGGTCACGGACCGGGGGGCGCGGGACCAGGGTCCGGTGTCGCGCGAGAGGGTCAGCCGGTGCCGGCCCGCGGTCAATCCTCCGAGCATGACCCGGTACTCGGCGGCCGGAACACCGCGGGTGAGAAACAGGTGCTGGGAGTAACGACCGTCCACCTCCAGCCGAAGGACCGAGGCTTCGTGTCCGGCTCGCGCCCAGTCGCAGCCTTCGCATTCAGCGGTGATGCCGGCGATGACCTCGGCATTCTCGGAAAGCTCGAAGGACTCTTCCTTGACGACAGCGACAGCGACAGCGGGGGAGTCCGTCCCGAAGGACGCCGATGCAGCGACACTCAACACGGTGGCACGGAACCAGAGCCCGATCATTTCAAGTGGCCGGGAGTATAGAGTCGCGCCCGGCGCGTGGAGCCTTTGGAAAGACAATGAGAGTTCGCTTCGAGAAAGTCAGCAAGCAGTTTGGCGCCCACCGCGCCCTGCGCGACGTCGACCTCGACATCGAGCCGGGCGAGTGTCTGGTGCTTCTCGGTCCTTCGGGTTGCGGAAAGACCACACTCCTCCGTTTATTGGCGGGCCTGGAGGATGTCGACACCGGTCGCATTCTCATCGGCGACCGCGATGTCGTGGAAGTGAAGCCGGCCGACCGCGACGTGGCCATGGTCTTCCAGAACTACGCCCTCTACCCGCATCTCAACGTCTTTGAGAACGTCGCGTTCCCCCTTCGGGCGAGGCGTTCCCCGCCCGCGGAGATCGATCGCCGAGTGCGCGCGGCTCTGGCTCGCATGGATCTCACCGCCCTGGTTTCTCGCAAGCCCAGCCAGCTCTCGGGCGGCCAGCAGCAGAGGGTGGCCCTGGCCCGCGCCCTGGTGCGAAATCCGGCGGTCTATCTGATGGACGAGCCGCTCTCCAATCTCGATGCCCAGCTCCGGCTGCAGACCCGCACCGAGCTTCGCCGCCTGCAGCAGGAGCTTCGAACCACCACCGTCTATGTCACCCACGATCAGAGTGAAGCGATGACCCTGGGGGATCGCATCGCCTTGCTGCGAGACGGATCGATCGAACAGGTGGGTCCGCCCCTCGAACTCTATCGACGTCCGGCGAGCCGTTTCGTGGCAACCTTCCTCGGCAGTCCGCCGATCAACATCTGGCCGGCCACCCCTGGCCCGGAGGGCACGCTGACCGCGGCCGGGGTCGCGCTCGCCTTTGATCGATCGCTCGGCGCCGCCCTGCCGTCGAAGGTCGAGGTGGGAATCCGGCCCGAGGACGTTGCCGTGTTCGAGAATCCCGGCCCGGGTCGGACCCCTGGCCGAGTGCTGTTGTCGGAACCCATGGGGAACGAGACCATCGTGACCCTTCAAAGCGAGACCGCCCGGGTGGTGGCCCGCGCCTCCGCGGACTTTCGCGCGCGTCCCGACGCCCCGGTGTTCTTCTCCATCTCGGCGGAGAAGGTTCTTTACTTCGACGCCGGGACCGGCCGGCGCTTCGCCTGAACCTCCAATAGTCTGGCAATAGTCTGGAACGTTCCAAGTCGCGTCGCTTCTGGCCTCGGGCTTGGTTGACAGCCGGGAAGAACTGAGCGTATGTTGCCTTCAGTTCGTCGCCGGACAGTGGCGGGAATGTCGTTGATCCTTGCCATGATCGTCCCCGATCCATAACTTAAGGAGAGACCGATGAAGCGAATTCTTGGCGCCGTCATGGCGTTGCTGTGCACAGCCCCTGCCGGGTATGCGCAAGTCGACCGAGCCACCCTTGCCGGGACGGTGAGGGACAGTGCGGGAGGCGTGCTCGCCGGGGCCACGGTCACGGTGACGAACATCGCCACCAACGTGGCGGACAAGGCCACGACTTCGAGCAGCGGCACCTATCTCGTGGTCAACCTCCGCTCCGGGCAGTACGTCGTCGAGGCCGAAGCGCCGGGACTTCAAAAAGCCGTGCAGTCGGTGATCCTCGAGATCGGCCAGCGCGGCCGCGTGGACATCACACTCAATGTCGGCTCGCTGACCGAGTCGGTCACCGTCGAGGGCGCGCTGCGTCTCCTCAATACCGACGACGCGACCCTGGGCACGGTCATCGAAAACAACTCGGTAGCGAACCTTCCCCTCGCCATAAGGAACTGGGACGACCTCCTGGCCCTGGTGCCGGGTGTCCAGGGCGACCGCTATACGGAGCAGGGCGGCGGTACCTCGTTCGGCCGAACCGGCGGAGTCAATGTCCACGGCGCTCGCTCCCTGCAGAACAATTTCCTCCTCGATGGCGTCGACAACAACAGCATTTCCTCGAACGTTCAGGAACTGACCTCGCAGGTTTCCCGCCCCTCCGTGGATGCCATCCAGGAATTCAAGATCGTCACCAGCCCCTACTCGGCCGAATACGGTCGCTCTCCGGGTGCTGCGGTCAGCGTGTCCACCAAGTCGGGCACCAACCAGATTCACGGGACGGTCTACGACTTCTTCCGCAATGAGTCGATGGACACCGTCGACTTCTTCTCGAAGCGGGCCGGCCAGAAGGTTCCCACCAACGACCAGAACCAGTTCGGCGCCAACCTTGGCGGTCCGATCGTCAAGGACAGAGCCTTCTTCTTCGTCGACTACGAGGGGACGCGCATCACCCGCGGCGTCACCCGCCTCACCGTGGTGCCCACCGCCGATCAGCGGGCGGGGATCCTGCCCGGGGTGCGTGACCCCTTGACCGGCCAGCCGTTTCCCGGCGGCGTCATCCCGACGAGCCGGATTGATCCCTTCGCGGCCAACATCATGGCACTCGTTCCCCTTCCGAACCAGCCGGGCGCCAACAACTTCTTCCGCCAGGCCGATCTGATCGACAACTCCGACCGCATCCTCGGCCGTCTCGACTACAAGATCAGTTCGAACGACAGCGTCTTCGGCCGCTATATCTACTCCAATCGAGATCGCCAGATTCCCGGCGCCTTCGGGGGTGTGATCGACGGAACCGGAACCTCCGGCTTCGGCAACCAGAAGATCAAGACCCACGCCATGGTCCTCGGGTGGACCCACATCCTGTCGCC
>JANODX010000120.1:0-12668 GCA_031412915.1 Vicinamibacteria bacterium
GCCCAGCGGCTCTGCGGATCGATGCGCCTGACCAGGATCAGGCCAAGAAGGATCAGATCCGTGGTGCCGAAGGTGATGACCTGATAGTAGAGATCGTTGGGCAGCGGCGGGAAGTAGAAGAAGAGGATCCTGCCGAGGATCGGGTCGATCATGGTGAGCGCGGTGCAGACCATGAAGGCGGCATGCAGCGAAGGCACGCGCCGGTGGTACAGGCCCATTCCGTAGGCGATCCCGAACAGCACCACCGTGCAGACGGGGAGGTAGAGATTGCGGGCTTCAGCCAGGAACACCAGAGGGCTCATCGAGACGAAGCGGAGGTGGGCCAGGAGCAGCGAGGAAATCATGACCAGGGCCGCGAGGGCGTACGAGAGCACGCCCAGGGCACGGTGGGCCGAACGCCGTCGCGCGCGGATGAGGAACGGCTGCGCGATGAGGAGCGCCGACCACGCCAGCATGGAGAACGCGTGGAGGTGGGTGTAGGCGTCGATGGATCGCGGGGTCTGAGAGAGGTACTTCGGCCAGAAGGCCGCGACCGCCGCGGCCAGGAGAGCAAGGAAATAGAACCCGCTGTTATTGAACATTCTCGCTCCAGCTTTCGGGAAGGATATGCGACCGTGCCCGCCCCGGAGGCCAGGGCGAGGCTGCGCGAGGCCAAGAGCAGATCCCCCAAGCGTGGCTGCTTAGAATAGAGGCGCCTGTGCTCGACGAGGGCTGGACCAGGACGCGAGCCTCGGAAGGTCGGCCGCCGCCCCGCAATCCACAAGGCTCAGGGCTGCCGCACGACCACGCTTCCCATGTTCTTCTGCCGCACCAAGTCGTTGAAGGCGGCGACGTCCGTCTTCAGGGCCGCGGCGAGCCGACCGCGAAGGGCCTCGAGCTGCCGGCCCAGCAGCGCATGGACCTCGAATTGCTCATTCGTGGGCGGGAAGTCCGCGACCGAGAGGCCGTCCACCGAGTAGACGAGCTTTTCCAGGAGCTGTGAGGGGTAGCGGAGCAGGTCCTGGCCGCGACCGGTCGTCTTCATCTGGAAGAAGCCCTCCTCGATGGTCACGAGCTTCTGGTCGAGGGCTTTGCCGGAGGCGGCCACCGCCTTCGCCGTTTCGTCGTCGCCGAGGAGGCTTTGGAGCGACGCCACCTGGGCGCGGACCGACTCGATCTGGTTGACGGCGTCGGCCGCTTCGTTCAGGCGGTCCCGTACCTCCATCACCACCTTCGTCTGCGCCACCACGTCGGCCTCGCTGCCCGCGGTGTTCGGGTCTTTGCGAACCTCGAGCTTCTCCCGGTAATCCTTCCCGGCCACCATGAGTTTGACGGTGTAGGTTCCCGGCGGTGCCAGGACGGCAAGCCGGCCGCCTCCGGGAAAGGCACGCCAGCCCTCGGGACCCACCCTGGTCTCGGGGGCGAAGGGTGGGCTGGTGCGCAGGCGGATCTCCTTCGTCTTGTCGTGACGCAGGTCCCAGTAGACGCGGTTGATGCCGGCATCCTTCGTGCCGTCCAGGGTCCGGATGGTTTTCCCAAGGGCGTCCTGGATAGCGATCTTTACGTCGCCCTCGGGTGCGGTCTTCAAGAGGTAGTGGAGGACCGCGCCTTCGGGCGGATTCCGGCCTTCGCTCGGATCGCCCATGGGCATGGCGGGCTCGGTGATGGGCCGCAAACGATAGGCCGGTCGGGGCGCGAACAGGTGCGCTGTAGCCATAGATACGTCGGGCTTCCACTGGCGCAGGGGGGTGATGTCGTCGAGGACGTAGAAGCCACGGCCGTACGTCGCCACCACCAGATCGCTGAAGTGCTCTTGCACCACCAGCCAGTGGACCGGTGCGGGCGGCAGACCGGAGGTAAGAGGTGTCCAGTTGACCCCGTCGTTCCACGACACGTAGGCCGCGTTCTCGGTGCCCAGATACAACATGCCCGGGCGCACCGGATCCTCGCGCACGCAGTGGGCGTAGCTCAGGACGCCCTTCGGCAGGTCACCCACCACCAACTTCCAGGTCTTGCCGTAGTCCGTCGTCTTGTAGACGTAGGGATCCCGGTTGTTGACCTGGTGCAGGTCCACGGTGAGGTAGGCCACGCCCGCGACATGCCGCGACGGCTCGATGTTGCTCACCGTGCCCCAGGCGGGCAGGCCGGTGAGGTTGGCGGTGACGTTCGTCCAACTCCCGCCCCCGTCGCGCGTGACCTGCACCTGGCCGTCGTTGGTGCCGGCCCACAGCAGTCCCTTCTCGAGCGGCGACTCCGCGAGGGCAAACACCACCCCCGTGTACTCCACCCCGATGTTGTCGGGAGTGAGCCCGCCCGAGATCTGCTGGCGCGCCTTGTCGTTCAGGGTCAGGTCGGGGCTGATCACCTGCCAGCTCTGGCCGCCGTCCGTGGTGCGATGGACGTGCTGGCTGCCGGTGTAGACGACGTTGTGGTCGTGAGGGGAGATCACGAGGGGGAACGTCCAGTTGAACCGGTACTTGAGCTCGGCCGGCGGCCGGCCGATAGTCAACTCCGGCCACACCTCGACCCGCCGCGCCTGGCGCGTGCGCAAGTCGAATCGCTCGACGGTGCCGCCCAGGCTGCCGTAGCCGGTCCCGGTCGCCCACACCACGCTCGGGTCCACGGGATCGGGCAGCGCCCAGCCGCTTTCGCCCCCCGCGACGGAATGCCACATCCCGCGGGGGATGACCCCGGGGGGGTCCTGTCCGAAGCCTGGGTTCAGCCGACTGTGGCTGGGACCACGATGCGACGGGCCATCCTGCTGGTTGCCGTAGACGAAGTACGGGATCTGGTTGTCCACGGCCACGTGGTACATCTGCGCCACCGGAAGCTGGATGCGGTTCCAGGTGCGGCCCCGGTTCACGCTCAGGCTGATGCCCGCGTCGTGGGCCACCGCCATGCGATCACCGTTGCCGGGATCGATCCACATGTCGTGGTGGTCGAAGCCCGCGGCCTCGCTTCCCTTGAGGTCCACGGTGGTCTTGCCGCCGTCCACGGTCTTGCTGTGGTCGGCGGCGAGGAAGTGCACTTCGTTCTCGTTATCCGGGGCTACCGCGTGGCGGCTGTAGTAGTGGGTGCGGCCGCGGAGCTGGCGATCGTGGCTCACCACCTGCCAGGTCCCGCCCGCGTCATCGCTGCGCCAGAGCTGACCGCTCTGCCCCTTGTGGTCCTTCGTTCCCGCCCACGGCACGCCGTCGCCGGTCTCGATGAGCGCGTAAACGCGCGAGGGGTTGCTGCGGGCGATGGCTACGGCGACCTTTCCTAGCGGTGCGGTGGGCAGGCCCTTGTCGGTGAGCCGCTGCCAGGTGACCCCGCCGTCCTTCGACTGAAAGAGCCCGCTACCCGCTCCCCCGCTGGTGCGTCCCCAGGTGTGGATCTCGAGCTGCCACATCCCCGCGTAGAGGATGCGGGAGTTCTCGGGGTCCATGGCCAGGTCCGAGCAGCCCGTGGTCTCGTCCACGAAGAGCGTCTTCTGCCAGGTCTGTCCGCCGTCCGTGGTGCGGAACACGCCGCGATCGGCCTGGGGCCCGTAGGCATGGCCGAGGGCGCAGGCCAGGACCACGTCGGGATTCCGGGGGTCGATGACCACGCGGCCGATCCGTCCTGTCTTCTCGAGACCCCGACGCGTCCAGGTCTTGCCCGCGTCCGTGGAGCGGTAGATGCCGTTGCCCAGAGAGATGTTGCTGCGGATGAAGCTCTCGCCCGTACCTGCCCACACCACGTTTTGGTCGGAGGCGGCCACCGCGAGCGAACCCACCGACGAAACGTCCTGGCCGTCGAAGATCGGCGCCCAGGTGGTGCCACCGTCCGTGGTCTTGAAGATACCGCCGGAAGCCGCGCCCACGTAGTAGACGTAGGGGTTGCCAGGCACTCCGGCCACCGCGATCAACCGGTTGCCGAGGGGACCGATGAAGCGCCATTTGAGGGCCTTGGTGACCTCGGGGCCCGCCGGCTGCGCCCGGGCGAACGTGGCCGTCGTGGCCAGAAGGCCGAGGGTCAGTCGAACCAGCCATCCATTTCGCGGCATAAAGCCTCCTCGCATAGACACGCGATTGCGTGTGGGGATTGGACTCTACGCCACGACATCGCCCGCGGACAGCGGGCTCAGCGGCTTGCTTCATGGCTTCGCCTTCACGACCGTGACGGTGACGCTCGACGGATACTGCGCCGAATGATGGACCGAGTTGCGGGCAACCACGCCCTTGTCCTCGTCATAGTTGTTGCCGCCCGTGTTGAGGTTGCGATCGAAGCGCGGAAAGTTGCTGCTCGAGACTTCGATACGCAGCCGGTGACCTTTGGCGAAGTAGTTGCTCGTGTTCAGGGGCTGAAGCGTGACCTTGTACACCTTCCCCTTTTCCATCCAAACGAGCGGCCTGTCGTAGCCGTCGCGATACCGCATGCGCTGGATCGACTCGTCGAGGTTGAAGGCCCGGCCGTCCGGATCGACATCGATGACCTTGACGGTGAAGTCGGTGTCCTTCGCGTCCGATGACACGTAAAGCGTCGGTGTGATGGGGCCCGAGAGTTCCACCCCTTCCTTGAAGGGCTCGGACGAGTAGACGAGGATGTCGGCGCGCGACTCCATCTTCCGTTGATCGAACGATCCGGCTTGCACTGCGTTGCCGGTGCAGCAGACGTTGCCGCCGTACGACCAGACGGGGTTCGCCGGGTCGTATATGAATCCATCGGGCTGGTCCGTCTTCGGCGCCGCCGTCGTCAGAGTACCGTCGCCGTTGAGAGTGTTCGCCCCGCCTCCACTGGAGAGGTAGAAGGTCGTCGGCGTGGCGCCTGGGGGCGGCCACGTGTCGGACGCCTGCCATTTGTTGCTGCCCATCGTGTAGTACGTGACCCGCGGCAACGTGTCGACCCGGGTGTCCTTGGCATCCTTGAGGAACTTGTCGAAGAAGCCGTAGACGATCTCCGTGTAGTCGAGACGGGCGTCACCCATGCTTCTCTCGCCGACAATCGTGTCTTCGGTGGCCCGGGTATAGGCACAGTGCGCCACCGGTGCTATGACCGCCCACTGCTGATCCTTCAGGTCGGAGGCTGCGTTCTTACGAGCATGGTTGTACATCTCGAGATTGGGACCCGTCGATACGTCGTACCAGGACATGAACCACAGGCCCGGGACGTCGAGCTTCATGTTGTCGTGCCATAGACCGCCTTTGTACCAGGCCGGATCGTTGGGAGCGCGCTGAATCATCCGGCCTCCCGTGGCCACCGGCATGGCGTCGGCGAAGATGCCATGCGGTCCATCGATGGCCTTGAGGATGTCCTGGACGGGAAGATGACGGAGGGCCTTGTCCCAGTCGATCGGCGGCAACTGCTGGGCCAGGTCGAATGACTTCGAGGCGCGGATCAAGTCCTCCTGGGACGTGCTCGCCGGGAACATCGGGCGCACCTGGTTCACCTCGCCATAGAGCCAGGAGATGAAAAGCATCTGCACGGCGCCGCCGCGATACCAGTTGCCCTGCTCATAGTAAGGCCCCACTCGGCCGACGCCCGCGCCGAAACCCTGAACGTTCATGGCCGCGAACGCCGGATGTCCCTCTGCTGCGACCGCCATCTGCCACTCCGCGGTCGAGGAGCAGCCCGTGGTGCCCACCCGGCCGTTCGACCAAGGCTGGTTCTTCATCCACTCGAGCGTGTCGTAGCCGTCCGTGACCGGCGGGCCCAGGATGTCGTAGCTGCCCTCGGAGAAGAAATGGCCGCGCTCGTTCTGGACCACGTAGGCGTACCCGCGTTTCACCGCGGTAAGGGCGGTGGCCATGTCGGCGGGAACGCCGTTTTTCACGTCCCAGAAGTTGAAGTTGTACGGGGTGCGGGAAAACACGATCGGCACCCGACCCGTCGCTTCCCTGGGCCGGTAGATGTCGGTCGCGAGGCGAACACCGTCGCGCATGGGGATCAGAACCTTGCGTTCCACGATGGCGACGGACTGAAGTTCTTTTTCGGTGTCGATTCGCTTCTGCTTGTCGGCCGCCGAGAGGGGCGCCGGTTGGGCGAACGCAGTTGAAGTGAGGACCAGGAGCGAAGTAGACAGAGCAAAAGCGGCGCGGCGTGGAATAGACATGGCGCGAAGCTTAGATCGACTTCAAATGCGCCATTCGCAGGCGTGCAGGCCGTGACCTGGGATTCGAATTCGGTCAGGCAGGCGGCGGTGGAGCACAGGTGTTCGGTCGGCGCGATGGCCGCGGGGCATCCCATGATCAACAGCCGAGACGCCGACACGGATCGGTCCTTTGGCTCCGTGTAGCATCCCCGGATCACTCTCAGAGGAGTCTCCATGCGCCTTCAAACCGCAACCCTCGCCTGCGCGGTTGCGCTCGGCACCGCCGCTGTCCATTCTCCGGTTCGGGCCACCGCCGGCGCCGCGCCGCGGCCGGGGGTTGACTGGCCGCAGTTCCGCGGCATCAAGGCGGGGGGGGTCTCGGAAGGCTCGCCCGCCCCGTCGGCGTGGAACGTCGCGGCCGGCAAGAACATCCTGTGGAAGACGGTCATCCCCGGCCTGGGTCTCTCGAGCCCGGTGGTGTGGGGCGATCAGCTCTTCGTCAGCACGGCCATCAGCGGCAAGCCAGATGCGACCCTGCGCCCCGGACTCTACGGCGACATCGAGTCGGTGCCCGACGACACCTCGCACGAATGGCGGGTGTACGCGCTCGACAAGAAGACCGGCGCGATTGTGTGGCAGCAGACCGCGCACACCGGGGTTCCGAAGATCAAGCGGCACACCAAGAACTCGCATGCGAATTCCACCCTGGCTACCGACGGTGAACGTGTCATCGCGTTCTTCGGCTCCGAGGGTGTCTACGCCTACGACCTGAAGGGCAGGCTTTTGTGGCGGAAGGATCTCGGCGTCCTCGACGCGGGCTACTACGTTGCCCCCGAAGCGCAGTGGGAGACCGGAAGCTCACCGATCATCCAGGACGGCGTGGTGGTGATTCAGGCCGATGTACAGAAGGGATCGTTCCTCGCCGCGTTCGACGCGACGGACGGGAAGGAACTGTGGCGGGTCGCGCGCAACGACGTGCCCACCTGGAGCACCCCGACGTTCCACGAGGTGAATGGCAAAGGACAGCTGCTGGTCAACGGGATGCGTCATGCCGGCGCCTACGACTTCAGGACCGGCAAGGAAATCTGGTCGCTCTCCGGGGGCGGCGACATTCCGGTGCCGACACCAGTGACCAGTGAGGGCATGGTGTATCTGACCAATGCGCATGGTCAAGGCTCGCCGGTGTATGCGATCCGTGACACTGCGGCCGGCGACATCAGCCTGGCCAGCGGCTCGTCCACGAATGCCTCGGTGGCATGGAGTTACCCGCGCGACGGCGGGTACATGTGCACGCCGCTCGTCTACCGGGGACTGGTCTACATCGTGCGGTACAACGGAGTTCTCAATGTGTACGACGCGAAGACCGGCGAGAAGAGATTCCAGGAGCGGCTCGGGGGCGGCACGTCGGCCTTCACGGCCTCGCCGGTGGCCTCCGATGGCAAGGTGTATCTTGCCAATGAGGACGGCAGGGTCTTCGTGATCAAGGCGGCCTCCACCTACGAGCTCGTGTCCTTGAATGACATGGGGTCGAGCGTCCTCGCCACCCCGGCCATCTCCGAAGGCCGGCTGCTCTTCCGCACCCAGCGGCAACTGATCGCGATCGGCCTCAAGTAGCGCGCTGGCTCGACCATTCGGTGCGACGCGCTCCTCCTTAAGCTCCTCCAGAGGGGGGACAAAGGACCAGATCGGTGACAGAGCGTTGTTAGACTGGCCGCCGTGCTTCCCTCGAACCGGCCGCAGGGACACTGGCGCCTCGTGGCCTTCATGGCAATCGCGGCGAGCCTCGCTTTACGCCTCGGATTGCTTCGCCGGCACGCCTTCAACCCCGACGAGTTCCAGCACCTTCATGGCGCGTGGTGCATCGCCAATGGCCTGCTGCCGTACCGGGACTACTTCGAACACCACACCCCCTGGCTGCACTTCTTTCTCGCCCCGTTTCTGGGGTTGTTCGACGTCGAGACGAACCCCGCATCGGCTGAAGGATTCATCTTCTTCGCACGCATCCTGATGGTGGTGTTCAGCGGGCTCGCCCTCGCGCTGACCTACGTCCTGGGCAGGGTCTGGGGCGGGGGTGCTGTGGCCTGCACCGGTACGGCGCTGCTGGCCACGACGGTGATGTTCCTGGACAAGACTCTCGAGATTCGGCCCGACGTGCCCGCGGTCGCTTTCCTGCTTGGCTCCTGGGTCGCCTTGCTCCTCGCTTTCCTCGGCAGGGAGGCGGGGGTGAAACCGGGGCGGCGGTTCGCGGAAAGCGGGTTCCTGCTCGGCGCGGCGCTCCTGTGCACCCAGAAGGTCCTGTTCACGATCCCCGGTTCCGTCGCGCTGTGGGCCGTGTATCTTCTGGAACCGCGAGACGGCAGAGGGCAGCGGGCGAGGAATCTCCTGTGGTGGACGGCCGGCGTCCTCGTGCCGATCACCGCCATGCTTGCCGTCTTCGGCCTGCGGGGCGGCCTGTATGCTTTCGTGGACTTCAACCTGCTGACCAATCTGGGATGGCCGGCGCGCCTTTCGCCCGTATCGTTGCTCGTTCAACTCTTTCACGAGAACACTCTGCTCGTCGCACTGGGCCTCGCCGGGCTTCTCGGGGGAACCATCCGTCTGTTCCGACCGAACCGGCGAAGAGCCGGGAGTGCGTTGATTCCCCTGCAGGCTCTCGGTCTGGCCGCCGGCGTGTTCGTGATACCCGTCCCGTATGCCCAGTACCTGGTCATGCTGCTGCCCCTGCTGGCGCTCCTGGCCGCCCGTGTTCTCGTCCGATGGGCATCTGCGTCCTTGCGCCTGCGAAGCGCTTCTGCTCGGGTCGCCAGCGTGACCGCCGTTTGCGCCATCGCCGTCGCCTTCACCCTGGCGCCGCTTCAGATGATGGCCTTCATGCTGCGGCCTGGGCATACCAAGGTCGAGGACTATCTCGAAAGGCTGCGCTTCGTCGTGGCCAGGACCAGCCCTCACGAACCCTTGTTCGATGGGTTCTCCGGCCTCGGCGCCTTCCGCCCGCACGCCTACTTCTACTTCTTCCTTCATGGCGAGATACGCGTGCTCCTGCAGGGCCGGGGGCTGAACCGACTGTTCGCCGACCTGCGCGATGGCGCGGTAGCACCCGCGTGGGTGGTGATGGACGACGACGTGCGGGCTCTTCCGCCGAAGATCGTCGCCTTCCTGGAGGAAAACTACGAGCCCGCCGGCGTCACCCCGTTGTGGCGCCTTAAGGACGTCTGGCTGGACGACGGCCGCTGGCTCGATCTCGGGAACGGTCCCACCGACGCTCTCGCCGGTCGCGGATGGTACGACGCGGAGCGGGCGGACGGGCGGGACTTTCGCCGCGGGAGAGGCCGGCACTCGTCGATCCGGTTGCCGGTGCGGCGCCCCGGCGCCTGTCGCGAAGTCGTGGTGCGGGCAAGGATCGAATACCAGAGCGTCGCGCCCACCATGGAACTGTCGGTGAATGGCACTTCCATCGGCGCCGTCGGATTATCGGCGGGCTGGCAGGACTACGCCTTCCCGCTTTCGAGGGCGCTCCTGCGAACGGGCGTAAATGCGCTCGAGATCACCTACGATCCGGAACCCAACCGGGCCGGCCCGTCGTACGCCGAGCGCGATGCCCTGGTGGCGGTGGACGGCCTGCGACTGCAGTGCGGCGCCGCCGGCGATCGAGATCGAACTTCCATCCGCCCCGCGTCGCCCCGAGCAGGGCCTCGGGCAACCGCAGATCGGCACGGGACGAAGAACCCCCTGTCCTCGATCCGTGGAAGACCGGGGACGGGACGGGACTTCGCGGGGGTCTAGTTGTAGGAGTAGCGGATGGAGAAGGAAACCCGACGTGGGGGATTGAAGTACGCCGACACCATACGAAGACCGGAGATGGCGAAGGCGCCCTGCACGTAGGCCTCGTCGGCCAGGTTCTCGCCCACAACGGTGAAGCGCAACCGCCCGTTGGTCGACGCCCAGGACGCGGAAGCCTCGGCCATCGTGTACCCGTCTTCCGAGTTGGCGAGGGCATTGCAGGTGCCCTGGTAATACTTGCTCTTGTTCGCCAACGATCCGCCGACGGAGACGCGACCCCCGAGGACCGCACTTTCGGGGGAGTACCGGGCGTTGAGTCCCCAGCTCGTGTGGGGCGAGTACTTGAGTTCGAGATCGGCGGCGCCCGTGCCCACCGGGCCGCACTCGACCCTCTGGTTGAAGTTGATCGTCTTGAACCCGGTGCGCAGAATGCCGATCTGTCCGGAGATCTCGGTCGCGGGTGTGGGCCTCGCCTTCACCTCGAGCTCGGCGCCCTTGGTTTCCACATCGCCGAGGGAGAAGCGCTTGAAGTTACCGTCCGGGTCGGTGCCGGTGCCCTGGAGGTCATGCCAGTCGTTGTAGAAAAGAGCCGCGTTGATTCGCAGACGGTTCTCCGCCATGTCGGACTTGATCCCGGCTTCGTAGCCCCACAGCGTCTCGGGCTCCACCGGTTCGAGCAGGAGGATCGCGGCGGCGGTGTTGGATCGGCCGTCAAACGCACCGGATTTGAAACCGCGGCTCGCCGATACGTACGCGAGCAGGTTGGGCGTGGCCTGATAGTCGACGGCCAGCCGCGGAGTGAAGGCATCCCAGGTCTTCTTGAGCTGTTTCGCTACGGTGAAGTTCGTCGAGCCCGGGGGGTCGGCGGCGGTGCAGGGGCGCGCGCCGCCGCCCGGCACGACGGTGTTGCCTTTTACGCAGGCCACCAGCGGGGCGCCGCCGGGGCGGAAGACCGCGGTATCGAAGTCCTTGGTGTCGCTGGTGTAGCGTCCGCCGGCCGTGACCTGCAGCTTCTCGGAGGCCTGGAACGCGATGTTGGCGAAACCGGCGCGCGAAGCGGTGTCGAGGCCGGTGTCCCAGTAGTTGTTCCTTCCGAGGGGATTGAAGATCAGGTTCTCGGTGCGCTGCTGGTTGTGCTCATTGAAGAAGTAGGCCCCGACCAGGTAACGCAGCTTGGCGTTTCCCTGCCCCTGGGCCTGGAACTCCTGGCTCCACTGGTCCTGGGCCTGGTCCTGGTAGAGATGGAACGCCGGGGCGGGGATGCCAAGGAAGTTCCCGGTGCGGCCGTCCGCGTCGAGCAGGAGGAGGTTGGTCATCTCGCGGTAGCCGGTAATGGACTTGAGGGTGAGCTTGGGGGTCGCAGCCCAGCTCAATGCCGCGAAGATCCCCAACTGGTCCAGGTCGTTGATCGGATTCGTGAGATCGGAATTGAGGGTGTGGATATCGGTATCGCCATCAAGCTGCTGGTTGAGGTCGATGGCGCCGACCCCAAAGCTCGTGAGGGTGTTGCATGGGTTCGTCGAGCTCACGACCGGCCAGGGATTCACAGTAGCGAGGCAGGGTGCTTGGGGAACGAACGCCAGCGCGAAGCCGGGAGTCGAGCGCTCCCGCAGGAAGTCGCCGGTCACGAGGGCGCTGAACTTGGAGGAGGGAGCAAGACGCAGCGAACTGCGCACACCCCACACGTCCTGGTCGTTCACCTTCGCGCCGTTGATCTTGTTGAGGTCGTAGCCGTCGTGCTTTCGGATCATGCCCGCGAGCTGGAAGGCCGTCTTTTCGCCGATGGGCACGTTCACGGAGCCGCGGCCGTCGGTGCGCGCGAACTGCCCGAAGATCCCTTCGAGGTTCACCCTGGTCTGACCCACCGTGGGCTGCTTGCTGAGGAAGCGGATGGCCCCGGCGGTGGTGTTGCGGCCGTACAAGGTGCCCTGGGGACCGCGCAGCACCTCAAGGCGCTCCAGCTCGTAGAGATCGAACATGGCGCCGGTCTGGCGGGGGATGTAGATGTCATCCACGTAGATGCCCACGGGCGTGTCGGAGGTGAAGAACGACTCGTCCTCGCCAATGCCGCGCAGCGCCGCGCGGCTGCCGCTCGAGGTCCCGGTGTTCTTGTCGAGGTAGAGGTTCGGAACCTCGTAGGCCATGTCCTGAAGGTTCTGCATACCCTTCACTTCGACGTCCCGGGCGCTGATGGCGGTGATCGCAATGGGCACCTGCTGGAGACTCTCCTCGATGCGCTGAGCGGTGACCGTCACCGATTCGAGTGCGGCGACATACGACTCGAAGGGCTTGCTCGATGCCGGATTGAAGATGATGCGGATCTGTCCGGAGTCGGGAATGACGATGTCTCCGGTGGTGGTCTTGCCTCCCACGGTGACGGAGATCTTGTGCGGTCCCGACGACTTCGGGGCGAGGGACAGGTCACCCGTGTTCGTGGTCTGAGTGAGGGTCGAGCCGTCAGGGCCGGTCAGGGTCACGGTCGCTTGACCGGAGGCGATGATCGATATGAAGGCGGTTCCGGTGGCGCCTGACCCTGAAGCCAGAGCCAGCAGCGCGATGACTGTTGCGACGATCCGGGCACTGCGAACTAGATCCATGATTCTCTCCTGCAAGAAACCGGCGAGGATCCGCCGGGCTCGGGTTTGAGGTCGTAGGGAGGGGCGACCCTTGAAGTTGTATTAATGATAATACAAATGACATCGCGGTCAACCGCTCGCGGGTGTGCGACATGTTTGTGGGTGGAGAGCGTCAGTTCGCGCCAGGCGAAGCGGTCCGATAGTAACGAGGCGGTCGGGCGGTCGCTGAGGGAGGTCCGTATTGAAGTACTCGGTGACGTTCGGGGGAAGCCGATCGCATC
>JANODX010000121.1:0-12667 GCA_031412915.1 Vicinamibacteria bacterium
GATGCGATCGGCTTCCCCCGAACGTCACCGAGTACTTCAATACGGACCTCCCTCAGCGACCGCCCGACAGCCTCGTTACTATCGGACCGCTTCGCCTGGCGCGAACTGACGCTCTCCACCCACAAACATGTCGCACACCCCCCTGGGGCCGGAACATTGCGCTCTCGATGGTACGCTTTGTGAATTGCGCGACCGGTCTTCTCGCGTCTTCGTCGCCCCCGCCCTCGGGCTCCTGCTGTCGGCCTGCGCGGTCCATTCGCCCTACGACCGTGAGAGGGTATCAAAGGGTGTCGAGGGGCGCTCGGGCCATCCTCTCAGACCCGCCCTCGGTTCCACCGCGATGGAGCGGCCGGCGGGCGTGACGCTGTCCGATGGCCTGAGCGAAGACGAAGCGGTCGCCCTCGCTCTATGGAACAACCCGGCCCTGGGCGCCACCCTCACCACCCTCGGTTTCGCTCGCGCCGACCTCCAGGAGGCGGGCTTCCTGAAGAATCCCATCTTCTCCCTCCTCTTCCCGCTCGGCCCCAAGCAGCTCGAGTTCACCTTGAACTGGCCGCTCGATGCGCTCTGGCAGCGACCTCGCCGGGTGGCCGCGGCGCAACTCGATGTCGAGCGAGTGGCCTCGAGCCTGATCCAGAGCGGTCTCGACGTGGTGCGCGAAACGCGAATCGCCCATGCCGAAGTTCTCCTGGCGCAGCAGGGCCTCCGTATCGGCCAGGAATCGGCGCGCGTGCGGGGAGAGCTGGCCCGAATCGCCGAGTCGAGGCTAAAGGCGGGTGACGCCAGCGAAATGGAGACGAACGCCATGAGGATCGATGCGGCGAGAGCCGAGGAGGACCGGGCGCGATTCGCGTACGAAGCGCTCCTGGCCGAGACACGTCTTCGAAGCCTGATCGGTCTCGCCGAGGACCCCGAGCCCTTCGTCGCGGGGGAGTCGGAGATTCCATCGTCTCCCGCGGCCGATGTGGTCGGGCTGATCCGCCAGGCGATCGCCGCCCGCCCGGATGTGCGCGCGGCCGAGCTCACCATGGAGGCGGCGGCGGCGAAGGCAGGGTGGGAACGCTCGAAGGTCCTCGCCTTGACCGCCACCATCGACGCGAACGGGGAAGGGAAGGAAGGCTTCGAGATAGGTCCGGGCTTCCAGCTCGAGGTTCCCCTGTTCAACCGGAATCAGGCCGGGAAGGCGCGGGCTCAGGCCGAGATTGAACGGGCGGCGTGGCAGTACGTCGAGGTCAAGAGGCGTGTCGCCCTCGAGGTACGCGAGGCCTGCCTCCTGCAGGACCATGCGACCCGTGCGGTCGAGGTGTTGCGCGAGCGGGTTCTCCCTCTGGTCGAGCAGGAGGTTCGGAGGGCGGAGAAGATCTACGCGGACGGGCAGGCCCCGTACCTCGTTGTTCTGGAGACAACGCGGCAGCGCCTCGACGCCCAGCTCCGCGAGGCCGACATGATGGCGAACATTCGTCGGGCCCGGGCGCAGCTCGACCACGGCGTGGGGGGGAAGAGCCTTGATATTCATTGAACGAGCGAAGGCGTCCGGAGTCCTGGCCCTTTTCGCGCTGGTCGGCTCGGCCTGCGGCCAGCCCAAGGAGAAGCCGAAGACCACACCCGCCGCGACCGTGCAGAACGCGCCGAAGGAGGAGCTGCTCGCGACGGTCACGCTGACTGCCGAATCGGAGGCGAGGCTCGGCGTGGAGCTTTTCACGGTGGAGAAGCGCCGGGTGGCCCGCACGCGCAGCGAAAGCGGCGAGGTGATGACGCCGCCCGGCAAGTCGAACATGGTGACCGCGCCCATGGCGGGCACGGTGATGGCGGCGGCCGAGGCCCCGATTCCCTCCCCTGGATCCCTGGTTCGAAGGGGTGCCGTCATCATGAGACTGACCGCGCTGCCGCCCGGAGGCGACATCGCGGGCGCTTCGATTCGCTTGAGTGCTTCGAGGGCCAAGGCCGCGCGGGTCGAGCAGCTGCTCAAGGATGGAGCGGCGAGCCGGCGGGCCTTCGAGGAGGCGCAGGCCGAGTTGGCCCTGGCGGAAGCAGGCGCGCGGGCGGCTCGGCCCCTGACCGGCCGGGCCGAAGACGCCATCCCCATGACCTCGCCGCAGGACGGCGTCCTTCGGGCCGTGCATGTGGGCGCGGGCCAGACCGTGGCGAGCGGGGCCGCGCTGTTCGAGGTCGACGCTCAAGGGGCCTTGTGGGTTCGAGTGCCGCTCTACGTGGGCGACCTGTTCGACGTGGACCCGGCCGCCCCCGCCCAGGTGTCGATGCTCTCCTCGGCCGCGGCCAGCCGATTCCATCCAGCAGCACCCGTCACCGGCCCGCCCACGTCGAACCCCGATGCGGCCACCACAGACTTGTATTACGCGCTCCAGGGCGGAACCGCGGAGTTCCGTTCCGGCCAAAGAGTCGCGGTGAGCCTTCCTTCGCGGAGTTCGGCGGAGAGCCTGGTCGTGCCGTGGTCGGCGGTGCTCCACGATCTTTCCGGCGGAACCTGGGTCTACGAGAACGTGGCGTCGCACGTGTACGCGCGCCGGCGCGTCGACGTCCGGTACGTCGCGGATGGTCTCGCCATCCTGGCGAGGGGCCCAGCACCAGGAGCCAAAGTGGTGAGCGTCGGCGCCATGGAGATTTTCGGCACCGAGTTCGGGACGGGTAAGTGATTCGCTGGCTGATCTCCCGGTCGCTCGACCTGCGGGTGCCGGTTCTGTGCTTCGCCGCCCTTCTCGTCGTGGCCGGGCTCGAGACGGTGGGAGACACGCCGGTCGACGTGTTCCCCGAGTTCGCGCCGCCGCTCGTCGAGATCCAGACCGAGGCGCCCGGCCTTTCCACCTCCGAGGTTGAGAGCCTCGTCACCGTGCCCATCGAGAACGGCCTCAACGGCACGGCATGGCTCAAGACCATGCGTTCGAAGTCGGTGCTGGGGCTCTCGTCGGTGGTCCTCATCTTCGAACCGGGCGTCGATCTGATGCGGGCCCGTCAGCTCATCGGCGAGCGGCTGGGCGTGGTGGCGCCGCAACTGCCGAGCGTCGCCCATCCGCCGGTGATCCTCTCACCCCTTTCTTCCACCAGCCGCGCGCTCAAGATCGGCATCACCTCGAAGACCCTCGATCAAGTCCAGATGACGACGCTCGCGCGCTGGACCATCCGGCCGCGACTGATGGCCATCCCGGGCGTCGCGAACGTGGCGATCTGGGGCCAGCGGGACCGTCAGGTTCAGGTTCTCGTCGATCCGGATCGCCTGCGCGCGCACAAGGTGACGCTCGACGATGTGCTCAAGGTGACCCGCGATGCGACCGCGCCCGGTTCCGGCGGTTTCGTGGACACCCCGAACCAGCGTCTCTCCATCACCCACGTCTCCGCGATCGCCAACGCGGAGGACCTGGCTCGCATGCCCGTGGCCTTCCGCGGCGGCGCTCCCTTGAGACTCGGGGATGTGGCCGACGTGGTCGAGGGCCATCAGCCTCCGATCGGCGATGCGGTGATCAACGATGGCCCCGGCCTTCTCCTGATCGTGGAGAAACAGCCCTGGGGCAACACTCTCTCGGTGACGCGCGAGGTGGAGAAGGCACTCGACGCCCTCCGGCCCGGGCTCAAGGATCTCGAGATCGATCCCACCATCTTTCGCCCGGCCACGTTCATCGAGATGTCGCTCTCGAATCTGAATCGCGCGCTCCTGCTCGGCTGCGCCCTGGTGATCGTGATCCTGAGCCTGTTTCTGTGGAACTGGCGGACCGCGCTGATCAGCGTCCTCGCGATCCCTCTGTCCCTCATCGCCGCGGCGGTGGTCCTGCACTACGCGGGGGGCACCCTCAACACCATGGTCATCGCCGGCCTGGTGATAGCACTCGGGGAAGTGGTGGACGACGCCATCATCGACGTCGAGAACATCACGCGTCGTCTACGCCTCAACGCCCGCGCCGGCCACCCCCATTCCGCGCTGAAGGTCGTTCTCGACGCCTCTCTCGAAGTCCGGAGCGCGGTGGTCTTCGCCACCATGATCGTGATCCTGGTGTTCCTGCCCGTCTTCATGCTCGACGGGCTGCCCGGTTCGTTCTTCCGTCCCCTGGCCCTCGCCTACGTGCTGGCCGTCCTGGCCTCGCTTCTCGTGGCTCTCACTGTGACCCCCGCGCTCGCCCTGATGCTGCTCCCCGGGGCCGCGACCGAGGAGCATCGCGAGTCCCCGCTCATGCCACGCTTGAAGCGCTGGTATCTCGGCCTGCTTCCGGGTTTCGTGAGCCATCCGAAAAGGTCCACGGCCGCGATCCTCGTGGTGCTCCTGATAACCGCGATCTGCGTGCCTTTCCTTGGTGAGGATTTCCTGCCCCACTTCAAGGAGTACGACTTCCTCATGCACTTCGTGGAGAAGCCGGGAACGTCGCTCGAAGCCATGCGGCGGATCACCGAGCGCGCGAGCCGCGAACTGCGGGCGATCCCCGGCGTTCGCAACTTCGGATCTCACATCGGCCGCGCCGAGGTGGCGGACGAAGTGGTGGGACCGAACTTCACCGAACTGTGGATCAGCCTCGATCCCGCGGTCGACTACGACTCCACGGTAGCGAAGGTCCAGGCCGCGGTGGACGGCTATCCGGGCCTCACCCGCGACCTGCTTACCTATCTCAAGGAGCGGATCAAGGAGGTTCTCTCCGGGAGCGGTGCTTCCATCGTGGTGCGCCTGTATGGCCCGGATCTTGGAACCCTGCGCACCAAGGCCCAGGAGATCGGCGAGGCCATGAAAGGCGTCCTCGGAGTCATCGACCTCAAGGTCGAACAGCAGGTGCTGGTGCCGCAGATCGAGATTCGCTTCCGGCCCGAAGCCGCGGATCGTTTCGGCCTCAACCCCGGGGACGTCCGGCGCGCGGCCACGACTCTCATCAAGGGCGCCAAGGTGGGCGAGCTGTACGACGAGCAGAAGATCTTCGACGTGGTGGTGTGGGGCGTTCCACGACTGCGGACCGACCCCGAGGCGCTGCGGCGGATGCTCATCGACACGCCGCACGGGGCTCAGGTGCCGCTGGGAGCGGTCGCCGATGTGCGTATCGCGTCCACGCCAAACATCATCCAGCGCGAAAGTGCGTCGAGGCGCATCGACGTGACCGCCAACGTGCGCGGGCGGGACCTCGGGAGCGTGGCGCGCGAGATCGAGAAGCGGGTCAAGGGCGTTTCCTTCCCGACCGGGTACCACCCGGAGTTCCTGGGCGAGTACGCGGCGAGGCAGGCGTCCCGCAACCGACTGATGGCGCTTGGCGCCCTGGCCCTCCTGGGCATCTTCCTCATCCTTCACGCCGACTTCGGCTCGGCCCGCATCGCCCTGCTCGTCTTCGCGAGCCTCCCCTTCGCCCTCGTCGGCGGGGTGATGGCCGTGCTCGCCACCGGGGGAGTTCTATCCCTCGGCTCGCTCGTGGGCTTCGTGACCGTCCTCGGAATCGCTGCCCGGAACGGGATCATGCTGGTGAGTCACTATCGGCACCTGGAGACCGAGGAGGGAATGCCGTTCGGGCGTGATCTGGTCATGCGCGGGGCCGAGGAGCGCCTCGCTCCCATTCTGATGACGGCGCTCGCGACCGCGCTCGCCCTGGTTCCGATCGCCATGTCCGGGAACAAGCCCGGCCACGAGATCGAGCACCCGCTCGCGGTTGTGATCATCGGCGGGCTCTTCACCTCGACCCTGCTCAATCTCTTCTTCATGCCCGCGCTGTACCTGCGGTTCATGGGGGCGTCGCGGAGATCGGGGTAGCGTGTCAGGCCTCGCGTAGGGCGGGACAGCTTTGACGCTTCCGGCCGGGATCACCCTCGTGGGGCCTACTGCTTCGCCTTGCGCGGGTAGTCTTTGGCTCCCTCCAGAGCCCAGGCGATGAAGGTTCGAAGGTCGTCGTTGGCGTTCTTCAGGTCGGCCTTGCGGAGATACATCATGTGGCCGCTTTCGTACCAGGCGAAACGGTAGCGATCCTTGAACTCGCCGCCGGGCTGGAGGTGCTGCATGGTGTACATCGCGTTGAAGTAGTCGCATGCGGCGTCGTAGTAGCCGCCCTGGACGAGAACCTTGAGGTGCGGGTTGTCGCGCAGGGCGGTGCGGAGCATGTCCCCGACGTTCGCCTGATCGTCCTGGGCCCAGGGCCTCACGTTGCCCCAGACGTTGTACTGGATGTCCGGGTTGTACTTGAGCTCCGAGCGGAGATACTTGTTGATGGCGGCGCCGAAGGGGCCGTTCCAATCCGCGAGTTCGGGCGAGTACTCGGGCCGTTCACCTGCGGCATCCTTGTCGATGCCGAGGTAGCGCGTGTCGAGGCGGCCGACCGTGAAGCGCTGGCCGCGAAGCAATTCCTTCCAGTGCCGGTCGTAGCTCACGCGCAGGTTCGCGGCCAGGACGAATTCCCTGCTCAGGCCGGTGAAGCGGGCCACCTTGGCCGCGATGGCGTCGCGCTCCGCGGCCGAAAGCTGGTCGCCCTTTGCCAGGGCCACGAGGTACTCGTCCATGGCGAAGGCTTCGGACTCGGCGAGGGCGGCCTTGAGCGGCTTCGCCTGGAGGTCGGGCCCGAGGCGCTTGTGGTACCACGCGGTCGCCGTCTTGGTGGGGAGGCTCGTGGCGAAATTGATTTCCGGACCTCGATCGACGTTGAGATCGGTGGCGGAGACGAGGATCACGCCGTTCAGGTACATCTGAAAGCGCTGCTGAAGCGAAGCGGCGAGGCCGGAGGCGCGGGTGGTGCCGTAACTCTCGCCGATGATGAACTTCGGCGACGACCAGCGGTCCTTCCGGTTGACGAAAGTGTGGATGAAGTCGCCGACCGACTGGATGTCGGCGAGCTTGCCGTGATACTTGTGAATGTCCTCGCCTTCGACCATGCGGCTGAAGCCGGTGCCGATGGGGTCGAGGTAGACGATGTCGGCGGTGTCGAGAATCGCGTGGGGATTGCCCTCCAGTCCGGCCGGAGGTCTGAGCTGGAACCCGTCGTCGTCGTAGGTCACGTGACGCGGACCGGTGTAGCCAAGGTGCATCCAGACCGAAGCGGTCCCCGGACCCCCGTTGAAGGAGATGATGAGCGGACGCGTGCTGGTATCGGTGACACCGTTCTTCGTGTATGCCACGTAGAACATCTTGGCCACGACCCTGCCCTCGTCCCGGATGGGAATCCACCCGGCTTCGGTGGTGTAGGCGACGCTCTGGCCGTTGAACCGGCCGGTGTGCTGGGAGGTCACGGGCTCCGGGGGGAGGAGATCGGCCTCCTTGCCCGCTTTGGCGGCTCCGCTCGCAGCCGGCGGGGGAGCACCCTCGGGGCGGCCCTGGGCGAGGGCGTCGTTTGCGTGGCCCAACCATAGGGCCGTGGTGAGGGCGAACAGGGTGCGACGGACTTCATATCTCGTGACTCCAGGTCCAGGAAACGCGTGGTGCCGCCCTCCGGCCAGGGCGGTTCGGGGCTGCCGGGAGCATACCTGCGGTGGGTCGAGCGCCTCAGCGACCGTCGCCGTCGCGGGGGACCAGGTGGATCGCGGGCGCCTTGATCACCGCCGTAGCCTTCGAGCCCTCGCGAAGATCCAGTTCGCGCAGCGCGGAACGGGTGATGAAGGCGGTCAGATCGAAGCCGCAGTCGAGTTCGAGGCGGACGAGAGCGCTCTCCACCCGCACCGCCTTCACGGTGGCGGCCAGTCGATTCCGTGCGCTGGTGGGGGCGAGGCCGGGCTCGATGATGACCTCATCCGCGCGGATGCAGGCGAATACGTGCTCGATTGTGGGACCGGGATCGAGGGCGGTCAGGCTGACGCCCGAGGCGTCGAGGGTCACCAGGCCTTCGTCGCTCCGCGCGGTGATGCGGGCCGGCACCACTGCTTCGACTCCCACCACGCGTGCCGCGGCAAGCGACGATGGCCGGGAGAAGACGTCGGCGATCGGGCCTTGCTGCAGCACGAGGCCATCCTCGATCAGGACGACCTCGTCTCCGAGGGCCAGAGCCTCCGTTCGATCGTGGGTGACCAGAAACGTGGGAAGGGAGATGGCGCGCAGAAAGCGGCCGAGGTCGCGGCGCAGTTCCTCACGGGCCGTCGCATCCAGCGCGGAAAGAGGCTCGTCGAGCAAAAGGATCCGAGGCCGTGCGGCCACCGCGCGGGCCAGCGACACGCGCTGCTTCTGGCCTCCCGAGAGTTCATGGGGAAGGCGCTCCGCCAGGCCGGTCATGCCCACGAGAGCCAGCATCTCGGGCACGCGCGCCCCGCGCTCCGCCGAAGGCACCCCGAAGCCGACATTCGCGCGCACGGTGAGATGGGGGAAGAGCGCCGACTCCTGGGTCACGTATCCGACGCGTCGACTCCGCGTCGGGATGTCGACTTTCTTCACGCCGTCGAACCAGGTTTCGGCACCGAATCGAAGGCTCCCGCGATCCGGACGCTCGAGGCCGGCCAGCATGCGCAGCAATGTGGTCTTACCCGAACCCGAGGGGCCGAACAGGACGGTCGTTCCGGTCGGGCGAAGGGCCATCTCGAACCGCAGCGTAGGTCCGCCCGCGAAGGTCTTCGTGAGGTCGATCATTTCCCGCGCGCTCCGGGAAGGACGAGACCGCCCAGAAGGCGCGACGTCGCCATCAGAATGAGAAGGGACAGGGCAAGGAGAACGGCGGAGGTTCGAAATGCTCCCGAGTAGTCGAGGGCCTGAACACCGTCGTAGATCGCGATCGACGCCGTACGGGTGACCCCGGGGATGTTGCCGCCCACCATGAGGACGACGCCGAATTCGCCGAGGGTGTGCGCGAAACTCAGGATCACTCCGGCCAGGACGCCGCGCGTGGAGAGGGGCAGGATCACGCGGAAGAAAGTGCCGAGACTGGACGTTCCCAGGCAGGCCGCCGCCTCGCGCAGGCGCGCGTCCACGCCGGCGAACGCGGTGGCGAAGGGCTGGACCGCAAAGGGAAGGCTGTAGAGGATGGAAGCGACCCACAGACCTTCGAAGGTGAAGACGAAGGAATGCCCGGTGACCTGCTCAAGGGTCCGGCCGAGGGGCGAGCGAGGTCCGAGCGCGATGAGCACGCAGAACCCGAGGACGGTGGGCGGAAGCACGATCGGAAGGGCTATGACCGGCTCGACGATCCACCGGAGCCGTGAACGCGTGAATGCGAGCCAGTAGCCAATGGGAAGGCCGAGGATCAGGAGCGAAATGGAGGTCGCCGCGGCGAGCCGGAAGCTGAGGCGAAGGGCTTCGAAATCCACGGGCTTCTAGCGCCGGGGTGGCAGGCCGAAACCGTACCGCGCGAGAATGGCGCGCCCCGCCTCGCCGGTAAGGAACGCCTGGAATGAGCGCGCGCCTTCCAGGGATGTCGACTTTCTGAGGACGACGCCCGCCTGGTCGAGCGGCGGGTGGGCGGTGTCGGGAACCTCGGCGGAAACGATATCCGATGACTTGGCCCGCGTCAGCGACACCGCGATCAACGCCGCTTGCGCCGCTCCCGTGTCCATGAACTGCGCGGCCTGCGAGACACTGTCGCCGTAGACCAGTTTGGCGGCGACGAGGTCGTAGACCTTCCAAGTGCGCAGCGCAGCTTCGGCGGCCCGGCCATAGGGTGCGTGTGCGGGATTGGCGATCGCTATCCTTCGGATGGCCGGGCTCTTCAGCAGATCGCCGAAGCCCTTCGGATCGAGGCCCGAGTCCTTGCGCACCACCAGAGCGAGCCGGCCGACCGCATAGGGGAAGGGCGCCTCGCTCACCCCCTCCGCGAAGAGGCGGCGCGTATATTCCGTGTCCGCCGAAAGGAACACATCGAAAGGCGCGCCCTCTCGGACCTGGGCGAAGAAGTTTCCCGACGATCCATAGCTCGCTTCTCCGCGAACGTTGGGCCGCGCGGTGTTGAACGCGGTGAGAATCTCCGCGAGGGCGAAACGCAGATCGGAGGCGGCGGCGATGCGAACCGTCGGCGCCTCCGATCGAGTGACCGAGGCGGCCGAGCTGCCGTGGAGCGCGGCGAGAAGGAAGGCGAAGGCGAAGCGGACCATGAGACCACAGTCTCGCAGAACCGACCGCGACTTCGGCAGCGAGCCACGGCCAAGGGGGAACCTCATGCTTGAAGGGCTGTCGAGCAGATTCGAGGTCGATCTTCGGCTTCAGCGAAAGCGAGGCCCGGAAACGCGAGGCGGGCTAGGCCGGAACGGCCGCCTCCCTCATACTGCGCGACCAAAACTCCCTTGAAATCACGGCCTGCAGGACCTCGCGAGGAATCACATGATCAGAATTGGAATCGTCGTCGGAAGCACGCGTCCCGGCCGCAAGGCCGAGGCGGTGGCACGCTGGGTTCATGAACTGGCGGCGAATCGGACCGACGCGCAGTTCGAAATCGTCGACATCAAGGAATTCAATCTGCCCGTCCTCGACGAGGCCACCCCGGCCGCCTTCGGCAAGTACGAACACGCCCACACCAAGGCCTGGGCGGCTCGGATCGCCCCCCTGGACGGTTTCGTGTTCGTGAGCCCGGAGTACAACCACGCCACCTCGGGGGCGCTCAAGAACGCCATCGACTTTCTGGGCCGCGAGTGGAACAACAAGGCCGCCGGGTTCGTGGGCTACGGGAGCACCGGCGGTGTTCGCGCGGTGGAGAATCTGCGACTCATCATGGGCGAGCTCATGATTGCCGATGTCCGCGCCCAGGTCGCCCTCTCGATCTTCACGGATTGGGAGAACTTCAGCGTGTTCAAGCCCGCGGCCCTGCATGAGAAGTCGGTCGCGGCCATGCTCGATCAGCTGGTCGCCTGGAGCGGGGCGCTCCAGCCGTTGCGCGGCTGATTCCGCGGGGTGTTCCCAGCGGTACGGCGGGCTCTGGCCGTGGCGGGAATAGAATCGAAGCCGCCCCGAGGAGCAAGCTTGCGACGTGACTGAGAGAATCGCGCCGCGTCCCGACGTCGCCCTGGCCGATCTGACCACGTTCAGGATAGGCGGGCCCGCGGATATTGTGCTCGATGTCTTCAGCCAGGACGCTGCCATCGCCGAGTGCGAGCGACTGCGAACCGGGGAAACGGCGATAACGTTTCTGGGAGGCGGCTCCAACGTGCTGGTCGGCGACTACGGGGTGCGCGGCGCCGTGGTGCGGTTTCACGGCGGACAGATCACACGCGAGGCTCCGGACGTCATTCGAGTGGACGCGGGGGTCAGCGTCAACGGTCTGGTTCGATGGTGTATCGGCCACGGGCTTGGGGGATTCGAAGCCTGGGCAGGGACGCCGGGAACGCTGGGGGGAGCGGTATACGGGAATGCGCACTTCCAGGGTCGGCTGATGTCCGAGGTGATAAGCCGCGCCTGCCTGCTGGACCGAGCGGGGGAGGTTCGCGTGGAACCGGTCGAACACCTTGGCTTTGCCTACGATGTGAGCCGCCTTCAGGCGACGGGGGAAGCTCTGCTCTGGGTGGAGATCCGAGTTCACGAGCACGATCCCGCGGCCTTGCGAGCCACGGCCAGGGAGTCGCTGACGTTTCGGAAGCGAACCCAGCCTCTGGCCCTGCCGAGCGCCGGCTGCATCTTTCAAAATCCCGAAGCGGAGCGGTCCCGCCTGCCCGAGGGCATGCCCGGTTCCGCCGGAGCGCTTATCGACCGCGTGGGTTTGAAGGGCGCGCGCCGAGGGGGGGCGAGGATCTCACCCGTGCATGCCAACTTCATCGTGAACGAAGGCGGCGCCACCGCAAGGGACGTCGTCTGGCTGATCGACGAAGCGCGACGGCGGGTCGAGGACGCGTTTGGGATCGGGCTTCGTGAAGAGATCGTCCGGCTTGGGGATTTCAAGACTGATTCGGGAGAGTGAGCGGATGACAACTCTGGTAGTGCATGGCGGGAAGCCGCTCAACGGCCGAATCCGCGTGAGCGGGAACAAGAACGCCGCCCTTCCGATCATCGCCGCCTGCCTGCTCACCGAAGAGGAATGCGTGCTCGAGAACGTGCCCCGAATCCGCGACGTCGAGGTGATGGCGGACTTGCTTCGGCACCTGGGCGCCCTGGTGGCCTGGGAGGGGGATTCGACCCTGCGCGTTCGAGCGGAGTCCATCACGTCCACGGAACCTCGGGCCGACCTCGTGGCCAAGCTCCGCGGTTCCGTTCTGCTGCTCGGGCCGCTCCTGGCCCGCAAGGGCGAGGCCGTTCTCGGCGCCCCCGGGGGCGACTTTCCTTCGCGCCGGAATCTGAACCAGCATCACGCGGCGGTGCAGGCCCTGGGGGCCAGAGTACGGGAATCGGGCGGCTTCGAGGCGCCCGAGGGCCTGAAGGCCGCGTCTTTCTACATGCTGGAGGCGTCGGTGACCGCAACCGAAACAGCTCTCCTCGGAGCCGCCCTGGCCCACGGCACCACGGAGATCAGGCACGCGGCGTGTGAGCCTCACGTCGGCGAGCTGGCGCACGTGATCGCGAAAATGGGCGCCCTGGTCTCAGGCATCGGCTCTCCGACCCTCCGCATCACGGGATCGCCGAAACTTCGGGGCATCCGGCACCGAATCTCCGGAGACTTCATCGAAGCGGGGAGTTTCGCGGTGGTGGGTGCGATGACCCGCGGCCACGTGGTGATCGAGGGCGCTTCGGAACTGGACCTTGAACCGGTGGTCGCGGTGCTTCGGCAGTTCGGTTTGAGTTGCCGGATGAATGACGGTGAGTTGGAAGTCCGTCCCAGTGAACTGCACGCGGCTCACCGCGTGACCACCGGACTGTGGCCGGGTTTCC
>JANODX010000122.1:0-48346 GCA_031412915.1 Vicinamibacteria bacterium
GATGCGATCGGCTTCCCCCGAACGTCACCGAGTACTTCAATACGGACCTCCCTCAGCGACCGCCCGACAGCCTCGTTACTATCGGACCGCCTCGCCTGGCGCGAACTGACGCTCTCCACCCACAAACATGTCGCACACCCCACCGCGACCGTCCCCTTGACGGTCCGGGCCAAATGCTAGGCTCGCGCCGCCTGCCTCATATGCGCGTTCGCCTTCCCCACCCGTTCGTTCTGCTCCTTGGCGCGGTTTTGGTGGCCGCGGCGCTGACCTGGATCATTCCCGCGGGCGAGTATCAAAGGCGTAAGGACGCGGCCACCGGAAGAGAGGTGGTGGTGGCGGGAACCTACGCGCTTGTGGAGGGCGCCCCGGTTGGGCCCATGGCCGCGCTGCTGGCCGTGCCCCGGGGAATCATCGCGGGCGCGGACGTGATCGTCGTCATCCTCTTCGTGGGCGGCGCCTTCGCGCTTCTGGACGCCACGGGCGCTCTGCGGCGACTTGTGGGCGCGCTCGTGGGGCGGACCAGGCGGCCACGAACGGTGGTCATTGCGGTCAGCATGGCCTTCGCCTCCCTCGGGGCGCTCGAGAACATGCAGGAAGAGATCATTGCCCTCGTGCCGGTGCTCGTGGTGTTGAGTCGCGGTCTGGGCTACGGGAGCATCACCGCACTGGCCATGAGCCTCGGCGCCGCGGTGGTGGGTTCCGCCTTCGGTCCCACCAATCCCTTTCAGACTGGGATCGCCCTGCGTCTCGCCGAACTTCCGCCTCTGACCATTCCCGCGATCCGGTTCGGTCTCTTCGCCGTGGCGGTCGCAGTCTGGATCGCCTGGACCCTTGCCATGGCTTCGCGCGACGATGTGCGCCCCACGGAGGCGCTCCCGCCCGAGGCGCTCCCGCGCGAGGCGCACGCCACCCTCCGCGACGGGCTCCTCCTCGCCCTCGCCGTTCTCCCTTTCATTCCCTACGTCATCGGCGTCGTCCGCTCCGATTGGGGATTCAACGAACTCTCGGGGCTCTTCCTCCTGGTCGGATTCGCCATCGGTGTGGTCTCGGGGCGGGATCTGGGCGCCACGGCCACGGGCTTCCTCAAGGGAATGGAGGCCATGCTTGGAGCGTCCCTGTTCGTGGGCCTCGCCCGTGGCATCAGCGTCGTGCTCACCGACGGCCGCGTGATCGACACCATCATCTACGCGCTCGCCGCCCCGCTCGCCTATCTTCCCGGCACCCTGGCCGCCGTGATGATGGTGCCGATGCACGCTCTGCTCCACGTTGCGGTGGTCTCGGTGAGCGGTCAGGCCGTGCTCACCATGCCCATCATGGCTCCGCTTTCGGATCTTCTCTTTGTCTCGCGCGACGCCGCGGTGATCGCGTACCAGACCGGCGCTGGTTTGATGGACATGATCACCCCCACGAACGGCGCTGTCCTCGCCATGCTCTCGAACGCGAAGGTGGATTACGGGAGGTGGCTGCGCTTTGTGGTTCCGGGCGCGCTTCTGGTGGCCCTCGTCGGCGCAATCGGCGTCTTGTTGGCGGCCTAGGGTTCCGAGCATTCCGCCCCTGGGGTCGAAGGCTACTGCCGCATCGGCTTCAGGTTTGTCTCATCGACGAGCAGTTGCGTTCCCGTCGCCTTCTTCACCTCATTGAGAGACACTCCGTCCGCAATCTCCACCAGGCGCAAGCCGTCTTTTTGAACTTCCATGACGCCGAGTTCCGTGACGATGACGTTCACGCACCTTCGGCCGGTCAGGGGAAGGGTGCACTGCTCGACGATCTTGGGAACGCCTTTCGCGGTGTGTTCCATGGTGATGACCACGCGCTTCGCTCCCGCCACCAGATCCATCGCTCCACCCATGCCCTTCATCATCTTCCCGGGGATCATCCAGTTGGCGAGGTTGCCTTCACGGTCCACCTGAAGCGCTCCCAGGATGGTCAGGTCGACATGGCCGCCGCGCACCATCGCGAACGAGTCGGCGCTCGAGAAATACGACGTGCCCGGAAGTTCGGTCACGGTTTCCTTGCTGGCATTGATCAGGTCGGGGTCTTCCGAGCCCGCCGCCGGGTAGGGCCCGACGCCGAGCATGCCGTTTTCCGAATGGAGGACCACGCTCACGCCCTTCGGCACATAGTTGGAAGCGAGGGTCGGCATGCCGATGCCGAGGTTCACGTAGAAGCCGTCCTGCATTTCGAGAGCGGCCCGTCGCGCGATCCGCTCGCGGATGGCGTCGATCTCCATGGCTCCCTGGCCAAGGACGGTGCGCTTCTCGATCCTCTTCTCGTAGCGCTCTCCCAGGACCACGCGCTGGACGAAGATGCCCGGAGTGATGATCGCGTCCGGTTCGAGCGCGCCCGCGGGCACGATCTCTTCGACCTCCGCGATGGTGACCTTCGCCGCCATGGCCATCATGGGAGCGAAGTTGCGCGCGGTCCGGCGATAGATGAGGTTCCCCGCGGTGTCGGCCTTCCAGGCCTTGATGAGCGCGAAGTCGGCCCGTAGCGCGTGCTCCAGAATGTGGGGGCGCCCGTTGAACCAGCGGACCTCTTTGCCTTCGGCTATGAGCGTTCCGTAGCCCGTCGGAGTGAAGAAGGCGGGGATGCCCGCCCCGCCCGCCCGCATGCGCTCGGAGAAGGTGCCCTGGGGGACGAGCTCCACTTCCAGGGAACCGTCGAGGGCCATGCGCTCAAAGACTTTGTTCTCGCCCACGTACGTCGAGATCATCTTCTTGACCAGGCCTTTTTCCAGAAGAAAGGTGATCCCGAAGTCGGACGTCCCCGCGTTGTTGCTGCCCACGGTCAGACCCTTTGGGCCCTTCTCCCTCACCGCCCGAATCAGGTTCTCCGGGAGGCCGCACAGCCCGAAGCCGGACACGAGGAGGGTGGCGCCATCGGAGATATCTTCGATGGCGTCGTGAGCGGAGTTGAAGATCTTGTTCATGGGATCTTCGATCTTAAGGCGGAGTGAGCCGGGCCAGGCAGAGGCCGCCCCATTGGGCCTCGGGGTTCGCGGCGGAAACAGGTCTTGATTCCTGGCCCGGACGGTGTACTCTCACACCGTCATGAAGAGTTCCGATCTCGCAGCACCCTACATGCTCGTGGCTTCGCCCCTCATGAACGATCCGAAGTTCGCCCGGACCGTCATGGTGATTGGTCATCACGACAAGACCGGCGCTTTGGGCTGGGTCGTGAACCGCGTTCTGGATGTGAGCGTGCAGGATGTTCTCCCCGACCGTCTCTCTTCCGGACTTCATCCCGACACTCCCCTGAGGCTCGGTGGTCCGGTGGGCGCCACCGGTCTCACGGTTCTGCTCCGCGATCCCTTAAGTGAAGACGCGACCGAAGTCGCTCCCGGCTTGTTCGCCTGCGGGAACGCCAACATCCTGCCTCTGGCCTTCTCCGAGCCGCCCGAAGGCGACGCCGCCGAAGCCATCCTCGTGATCGGCTATGCCGGTTGGGAAGCGAAGCAGCTCGACCGCGAAATCACCGACGGCTGGTGGTTCGTGTTGAGTTACGACCCCGATCTCGCCTTCACTCACGCCGCCGCCGATCTTTGGGATGCCTCGATGGAGCGCCTGGGCCTGGGCGCGGCCACCGCCTTCGGACGCTCAGAGCAGATTCATTAAGCGAGCGGGCGACTACTTGCTGGCCGGCTCCCTTACCGTCACCGGACTTCCAGACATCGTCTCGGCGGTTTCATCGGCGAAGCGAACCCGTACCATCAAGCCCGTGGCGTCGTCGTATCGAGCCAGGAGAAAATTCCGGACGAACTCCTCCGTGGCTTTCCGGCCGGCTTCCCGCACCAAAGGCAGATGCGCCCGAGCGCGCTGTTGGAGGAGTCCCGAGAGACCGGCCTGAAGGGCGTCCCGTACCGCCGCTTCGTCGCGAAGGACCGAACCGCGCTTGATCTCGAACGTGAGGGTCGAGGGGTCGAGAGCGGGGACCCCGAATTCCGGCGCCGGGGCTACCACATCGACGCCCCGATCGGAAAGCCTGAGGTCCCAACGCTTCTGCAGGTCGAGCGCGTATGTGTAGATCACCTGGCCGCGCGCTTCCACCACCACATCCGGGAGAGGAATGGCTCCCCAGGCGAGCGACGAGGTGTCGGTTCTCTCGAACACCTCGAATTGTTTGAGCTCCGCGAACTGGAACCGCGAAACACCGCGAACCTCGGTCGCGTAACTGCGCAGTGTCGTTTCCACGGTTCCGGTGCGGAAAGCCTCCGCGACAGTTCTTACGGTTTCGACGACCGCGCGGCCGGAGGCGCCGAGCGAGCGAATGCTTTGCATGGCCGATCGGATCACGAGTATGGGCACGATCAGGCACACGAGAGTCAGAACCACCATGGCTATGGCCCACCGACCTCCGCCTCCTCTACTTTCCCGGCGGGGAGGGACTTCGTGGTCGAGGCTCACCCGAACCGGCCGTTTCGAAAGTCCTCGAAGGCCTGATGGATCTCTTCGCGGGTGTTCATCACGAAGGGACCATAGCGTGCGATGGGCTCATTCAACGGTCGCGCCGCGATGCAGAGAAACCGGAAGCCGGACTCTCCCCCAAGCGCCGCCACCCGGTCGCCCTTCGAGAGAACGCCCAGTTTTTTGGGGCTGAGCGCGGTCGTTCCCACCGTTCCGCCACCGTCGTAGGCATAGACGAAAGCGGTGTGGTCCTCGGGAATCGCGGTCTCGAATCGGCCGTCTGCATCCAGCCGAACGTCGAGGTACACCGGATCGGTGACGATGCCCTTCACCGGCCCGGTGGCGCTCGCGAAGGTTCCCGCCACCACCCTCACGGATCCGCGATCGATCTTCACTTCCGGAATGGCGGACGGATCGATGTCCTGGTAGCGGGGCGCCGTCATCTTGTTCACAGCGGGAAGATTGACCCAGAGCTGGAAGCCCCACATCAGGCCGTCTTCCTGCTTCGGCGTCTCCGAGTGAACGATCCCCCTCCCCGCGGTCATCCACTGAGCGCCCCCGCCAACCAGCAGGCCTCGATTGCCGGCGTGGTCTTCGTGCTCCATCTTTCCCGCCAGCATGTACGTGACCGTCTCGAAGCCGCGATGCGGGTGGTCGGGGAAGCCCGCGATGTAGTCGTTGGGATCGTCCGAGCGGAATTCGTCCAGGAGGAGAAAAGGATCGAGGTGCTCGAGTTCCGCATTCGCGATGGCCCGACTGAGGCGGACGCCGGCTCCGTCGGATGTCGCCACCGCCCGCACGACTCTGTCCACCTTGCGCTCTGCCATGCCCTTAGTTTGACCGATCCACCGAATCGGACGGAACCACGATCTCAGGCGAGCCGCCGCGAGCCTCCAGGATGTGCCACGGGGTGTCGCTGCGAGGTCGAAGCCACCGACGGTCCCTTCGACGCTTCGACCCTTCGACCGGCTTGCGGCAGGCAGGCTCAGCGCAGGCAGGCTCCGGGACCTCCCTTCGGCAAGCTCAGGGACCGGAGGAGCAACGGTCGCTGAGCCCGTCGAAGCCACCGCAGTCTGTGCCGTGGGTCCCTTCGACCAGCTCAGGGACCTCCCTTCGACCAGCTCAGGGACCGGAGGAGCAACGACGTTCGAGGGATCGGGCGAATCTTCGAGGCGGCTAAGAGCGCGGAAGGGGCTCCGGCAAATCGGCGACGACATACACCAGAAATGCGATGGCGGCCGCGTTGTCGGCCAGGTCCTTCGGGTCCAGCTTGTCGACCGTGTCGGCCGCGGTGTGATGAAGCAGGAAGTACTTCGCCCCGTCCACCTCGAGACTGAGGGACGGGATCCTGGCCGCGGCGACCGACGGCCCGATGTCCGCCCCGCCGCCCTGAGGTCCGATGGCGTCGGCGCCGAGCGGCTTCAGGAGAGAGGCGATTTCACCGATGGTCCGGCGCGCCGCGTCGGTTCCGGTGAAGCCGAAACCGCGCGGTCGAAAGACCCCCGAGTCCGACTCCAGGGCGAGGACGTGCTTTTCGAGCTCCGTCTTGTGCGCGTCCCGGTAACCGTTCCCGCCCGCGCCCCCGTTCTCTTCGTTGGTGAAAAGCACCACGCGAATCGTCCGCTTCGGCTTCAGGCCCAGGTTCTTGAGGATCCGCAGAGCCTCCCAGGTGACGACACAGCCGCCGCCGTCGTCCATCGCCCCGGTGCCGGGATCCCAGGAATCGATGTGGCCGCCCAGCAGGACCACTTCATCCGGTTTCTCGGTTCCGCGGATCTCTCCCACCACGTTGGCCGAAGGGGCGTCGTCGAGGAAGTGCGCGTCCATCTTGAGCCGGAGCACGATCCTCTGTCCGCGTTTCGCCATGCGGTCGAAGCGATCCGCATCCTCGGTGGGGATGGAGGCGGTGGGAATCCTGGGCGCTCCGCTTTCGTAGCTCATTCCGCCGGTGTGAGGTGTTCGCATTCCCGGAGGCCCCACCGCCCGCACCAGCGCCGCCACTGCGCCGACCCTGGCCGCAGCCGAAGCACCACCGCCGCGATAGCGCACGGTCTCCCCGTAGTTCGTGTAGACGACGTTGAAGAGGACGATCTTGCCCGGCGCCTCGTTCCTGCGAGCCGTGAGTTCGTCGAAGCTCTTCACGATCAGCAATTCGGCGCTGACGCCTTCGGGCCGGGTGCTGACGCTGCCGCCCAGGCCCAGGATGGGAACCGTATTGGGGAAGGGTTCGAGTATCTCGAGGCTCTCGTCGCCCCGGATCCACTGCGGAACCATGACCGGCTCCAGGCGAACGTTCTCGAGACCGTCCTTCTTCATCTCGGCGGCGGCCCAGCGCAGGGTTGCATCCAGATTTGCCGAACCCGACAGGCGAGGACCGAAGGTGTCGGTCATGAAGGCGAGCCGATCCCACGCGAAATTGCTCCCCGCATCCTTCGCGGTGGCGAGAATCCGGCCGGCGACCGGACGATAGGGGGCGAGCCAGGCCGGACTCTGAGCCTCCGCGGCGGCCCCGCTCCTCGGTTTTTTCGCCTGAGCCCAGGCCGGGTTTACGAGAGCGGCGACGACAAGAATTGACGAAACAACAACTCGGCGCACAGGAATCTCCTTGGCTTGGGATGACGGGGGGCTCGACCTAAGGAGCCTAGCCCACATCAGCCGGGCTGCGTGCGGTCGATCACTCCGCCAGGTTTTTGGAGGCGAATTCCCAGTTGAGGAGTTTGTCGAGAACCGCGGCGACGTAGTCGGCGCGCTTGTTCTGATAGTCGAGATAGTAGGCGTGCTCCCAGACATCGAGGGTGAGCAGGGGTTTGGCCGCGGTGGTGATCGGGGTTTCCGCATTCGGCGTCTTGGCGATCTTGAGAAGCCCGCCCTCGAGAACCAGCCAGGCCCAACCGGAGCCGAACTGGCCCATGGCCGCGGCCGCGAGCTGTTCCTTGAATTTCGCCATGCCCCCGAGGTCTTTTTCGATGCGATCCGCCAGATCCTTCGAGGGAGTGGTGGTCTTGGGCGAGAGGGAGTTCCAGTAGAACGTGTGGTTCCACACCTGGGCCGAGTTGTTGAAGATCGCCGCCTTGTCCGCCTTTCCCGCGACCGCACGCACGATATCCACGAGCGGCTTCTCCGCGAGCTCCGTCCCCGCGACGGCCTTGTTCAGGTTGTCGACGTAGGCGCGGTGGTGCTTTCCGTAGTGAAAGGAAATGGTGTTCGAGGAGATGGTGGGGGCGAGGGCGTTGTCTTCAAATGGGAGTTTGGGCAGTTCGATGGGCATGGCTTTCCTTGGGGTGGCCGCCGTGGTCTGGGCGCGAGTGTCCGAGGCGATCGCGGCCAGGGTGGTGGCGCCGGCGGTGGCGAGAAAAACGCGGCGAGCTTCGTTCATGAGTTGAGATTCTGGGGGAGGCGACTGGTTTGGTCAAAACCATGGGTCATGGGCTCAGCACCTGCCTCAGGGTCCGCGAACCGCTCCAATAGACCACCATCAACAACAGCAGAACCCAGGTTGCGGCCTGAGCGGGCCGGGCCTCGACAAACGCCATCCGGAGGAACAGCAGAAATGGGCCGCTATAAACGCCCAGAGGCGTCGACACGACGTCCACAAAGTCCTGGCCCAGGCCCAGCCCGCCCGAAGCCAGGGAGAGCATGGCCAGGGCCGCAGCGTGCGACCGCGCGAGTGCGGGCGGTCGGGTCATGAGCACGACAACCCAGGCCCCCAGGAGCGGAGCCAGCCGGCGAGCGGGCTCAGGGTGCGAGAAGAGGCCGAAAAAGGCGAGGGCGGGGAGCCAAAGGGCCAGGCCTCGCGCCGCCGCGTGCCGGCCCTCCAGAAAGGCCAGATACCACAAGGGAATCGTCCAACACGCGATTGCGAGGAAGAGCGAGAGCGCCCCGGCGAGCGGATTGCGCAGGGCGAAGAAACCGTCCGACGCGTATTCGTTGTACCCGCCCAGGATCGGGTGCCCATAAACCGGCAGATTCCAGAACAGGGCGACACTCGACCCGCCCAGGACCCAACCGAGAGAGGCGATGCGTACGCCCCGAGCGGAGATGGATCGCTCTTCCACGATCAACCAGAGCAGGCCGCCAAGGCCCAGAAGCAAACCGCTCGCGTGCACCCAGGGCAGGAGAAGCAGGCAGACGAATCGGGATCGCGGGCGGCCCGCGGCAAACCAGGTCATGAGTGCGAAGAGGACCGGCTCCGGCCCCATCCGTCGGGCGATCATCCAGACCGGCCAGTTCAGGCCGAGGAGGAGAATGGAGAGGGCCGCGGTGGACGGGCGTCCGCTCGCTCGCGCCACGAAGCGGCCGGCGAGAACGAGACCGAGACCCACGAAGACGTGGCCCTGCAGGTAGACGAACCTGAAAGAAGAGGGGTCGCGCCAGCCCGCAAGATGGTCCAGGGCCAGGAAGGGAGTGAGGAGCAGGATCGAGAGGGGCAGGAACCGGGTCTGGGTCGAGCCGCGGGCTGTCGCGATCCGGGTCCAGTTCTCGAAACCCGGTCCCAGGTCCTGCAGATCGAGGTGACCCGTCGCCATGAAGCGATCGGCGACCGCGAGAATTTCGCCATGATCGGTAATCCACCAGGTCCCCGCGGTGGTCAGGAGATGCAGCGCGGTCACGAACAGGACCGACCACAACCATGGACTCCTCGGACCCGGACGTTGCGGCGGCACGCGCCGAAGACTACATGTGACCGGAGACCGCCAAAGGGAGCGAGGGCTTGGGCTAATATGCGCCAATGCCCGTGAAGATCGGTGAGATGCTCTCCAAGGAGGGCCTCATTACTGCCCAACAGCTTCAGGAAGCGCTCACCTACCAGAAACAGAATGGGGTCAAGCTCGGCCGCGCCCTGGTGACCCTCGGTTTCGTCAAGGACGATGAAATCACCGGCCTCCTTTCGAGGCAGTACGGCGTGCCTTCGATCAATCTCACCACCTTCGACATCGATCCCACGGTGTTGAAGGTTCTCCCCGGAGAAACCTGCCGCAAGTACCAGGTGATTCCGATTTCGCGAGCCGGGGCGGTCTTGAGCCTCGCCATGAGCGACCCCACGAACGTGTTCGCCATGGACGACATCAAGTTCATGACGGGTTACAACGTGGATCCGGTGGTGGCCTCCGACATCGCCATCGAGGAGGGAATCAACCGTTTCTATGGCAGCGCCCGTTCCCTGCAGCTTCGGCAGGAAGGCGGCCCCCCGGCCGGCGGGGGAGCTCAGAGGCCGGGCGGCTCGGGCCTCGGCAAGATTCCTTCGCTCAAGGATGTCATGGAGGGTCCCGGGCTCACCTTCGACGACATGGCCTCGGTCGGGCTGTCCGAAGTCGACATCGACGCCATCGGTGACGAAGAAGGCGAGGTCGAGACCCTCAAGACCGAAGAAGACGAAATCGACCTGGGCGCTCTCTCCCGTTCCTCCGAAGCCGCACCCGTGGTCAAGCTCGCGAACGTGCTCCTCATCGATTCGCTCAAGCGCGGAGCGTCCGACATCCATATCGAACCTTACGAGAAGGAATTCCGCGTTCGGTTCCGGATCGACGGCATCCTCTACAACATCATGGCCCTGCCCATGAAGTTGAAGGATCCGCTGACCTCGCGCATCAAGATCATGGCGAAGCTCGACATCTCGGAGAAGCGCCTGCCCCAGGACGGTCGCATCAAGATCCGCCTCAAGATCGAAGACCGCAGCCGTGAAATGGACTTCCGGGTTTCCTGCCTGCCCACCTTGTGGGGCGAGAAGATCGTGATGCGTCTCCTCGACAAGTCCAAGCTCATGCTCGACATGACCAAACTGGGCTTCGAGCCGGAGTCGCTGGTGAAGTTCAAGCGCAATATCGACAAGCCCTACGGGATCGTGCTCGTCACCGGTCCCACGGGATCGGGAAAGACGAACACCCTCTACTCGGCCCTGGCCGCACTGAACAAGCCCGACATCAACATCATGACCGCCGAGGATCCGGTCGAGTTCAACCTGATGGGGATCAACCAGGTTCAGATCCGCGATGCCATCGGCCTCAATTTCGCGGCCGCCCTGCGCTCGTTTCTCCGTCAGGATCCGAACATCATTCTCGTGGGTGAGATTCGCGACTACGAGACCGCCGAGATCTCCACCAAGGCGGCCCTCACCGGTCACCTGGTTCTGTCCACCCTGCACACCAACGACGCGCCCTCCACGGTTTCCCGCATGGTGAACATGGGCATCGAACCCTTCATCGTGGGCACCGCCGTCAATCTCATCCAGGCGCAGCGCCTGATCCGGCGCATCTGCGCCCAGTGCAAAGAGGAAGTGCGGGACATACCCGCGAAGGTACTCCTCGATGTCGGTTTCACGGCCGAGGCGGTGGGTTCGTTCCCCATGTACAAGGGACGCGGCTGCCAGACCTGCAACGGAACCGGCTACAAGGGACGCGTGGGCCTTTACGAGGTTCTCGAGATCAACGACGCGATTCGTGAACTCATCATGATGGGCGCCAACTCCGTGGAGTTGCGCAAGAAGGCGATCGAAGAGGGTATGTTGACTCTTCGCATGAGCGGCCTCGAGAAGATCAAGCAGGGCATCACCACCATCGAAGAAGTCCTCCGCGAAACGGTGCTGTAGGCGAGCCCTCGCCGAGGGCTCGAGGCTTTCGCTCCCGTTACATCACTTCAGAAGGCTAATGAAGCAATCTGTCGTCGAAGTCGCGGAGACTTCTCCTTGTCCTGTGTCGACCCGTCAGGCGAGCGCCCTGGCCTTCCTGACCGCGGCGTCGACCCTCGCCCTGCAGGTTCTGATCTACCGGATCGTCTCTGCGAAGCTGCTCAACAACTACGCCTTCCTGGTCATTTCCCTGACCATGCTCGGGTTCGCGATCTCGGGCGTTGTGCTGACCGCCTTCCCGAAGCTCGCGTCCCGGCGGATGCCCGAGACCATGCTTGTGAGTTCGTGCCTGCTCGGACTGTCGGCGGTGGCCGCGACCGCCCTGTTCACCGCGTCCAGGGCGCAGACGCAGGCCATGCTCACCCGGGTGGCCCTCGTGGAATCGTTCCTCGAGTGGGCGCCCTATGCCTTGCTGCTCACCGTGCCCTTTGCCTTCGCCGGCATCATGCTGGGCGCTCTGCTCTCGGCGGAGCATTTGCAAACGCGCCGGATCTACTTCTTCGACCTCATGGGATCGGCCCTGGGCGCCCTCGTCGTTCTCCCCCTGTTCCGCTACCTGAACGTCGAGACCATGATCGTGGGCGTCTCCCTGCTCCTGGTGCTGGGCACGATGATTCTCCTGCGGCCAAAGACCTTCACGATCCGGCTCCTCTACGTCCTCACCCTCGCAGCACTTGCGGTCGGCCTCTACAAGCGGAACGAGATCCTCGCCATCTACTACCCCGACGGATCCATGCTTGCCGCCACCCGCGATCCGAGGACGAAGACCGTGCTCGAGTACACGGAATGGGACCCGGTGGCGCGCATCGAGATCGCCTCGGTCCCGGGCCGAACCCCGGACCGGAGCATCTACCCTTCGCTCTTCGGCGAGAACGCGACCTTCCTCAGGCGGTTCCGGAAGCTCCTCACGCAGAACAACTACGCGTTCACCACCGGCGTCGACTACGACGGGACCAAGGAGTCGCTCATCGGCATCGAGGAGACGATCTACGCCTCCGGCTACTACGCGACCCTGATGCCGAGACCCAAGGTCGCGGTCATCGGCGTGGGAGGCGGATTCGACGTACTGACCGCGCTGCGTTTCGATGCGTCCCGGATCACCGGCATCGAGATCAACGCCGCGACTCTCAACATTGTGCGGAACGTCTTTGGAGACTACTTTCGACACTGGGTCCGCGACCCGAGAGTCAAGCTCGTGAACGCGGAGGGCCGGCACTATCTGTCCACGAGCCCCGAGACCTACGACATCATCCAGCTTTCGGGCGTCGACTCCTACAGCGGCACCCCCGGGGCCGCCCATGTGTTCTCGGAGAATTATCTCTACACCGCGGAGGCCTTCGACCTCTACCTCAGCCGCCTGTCCGAACACGGTGTTCTGAACATGATGCGGCTCGAGTACATTCCCGCCCGGGAAATGCTACGGGCGCTCACCACCGCGGTCGGAGCCCTGCGCCGCCGTGGCATCACCGAGCCCCGGAAGCACATCGTGATGCTGACGGAGTACACCGGCCGCTTCACCGCCCTGCTGGTGAAGGGGGCGCCCTTCACCGAGGCCGAAATCGAAAAGCTGCGAGCGTGGAGTTCGCAGCGGCCAAGCTTCGGCATTTCCTTCGAGCCCGCCTCATCGAAGTCGGAAATCAAAAACGCCTATCAGGAGTTCATGGCGATGGACGACGAGCGTCTCGAGCGGCGTTACATCGCGAACTACCCTTTCGCCATCGACCCGGCGACGGACGACCGGCCCTTCTTCTTCAATTTCTCGTTCTGGTGGCACCTCCTCCCGGGCCAGCGTCTGTTTCCGGAACAGCCGGCCGACTGGACGGTGGTGCCGGTTCTCCAGTTGAGCCTCCTGGTCCTGGCCGCGACGGTTTCGGTGGTCATGATCGTCGCCATCCTCCTTCCCCTGCGATTCCTGTTCCGCCGCGGTCTGCCCACCGCAGGGAAGAGCCGCATCGGTCTGTACTGCGCGGGCGCCGCACTGGGCTACCTGACCGTGGAAGTCGCGTTGATGCAGCTGTTCGGACTGTTCCTCGGCCACCCGAACTACTCGATCTCCGTGGTCCTTGCCGCGCTGTTGCTGTCGAGCGGTCTGGGTTCGCTGTGGGCGGGAGCGATCATGGCCCGCCTCGGGAACGTGCGCTTCGTCAGCTATCTGCTTTCGGCCACCATCTTCGCGGAGTACTTCCTCGTTTTCCCGCAGCTCTCCTCCCTTCTCGGGCTGCCCTTCTTCGTCCGGGCCCTGGTCACGGCCGTGCTGGTCCTGCCCATCGGAATCTGCCTGGGTGTCTTCCTGCCGACCATCCTCGACGCGATGAAGCGGCAGTCCCCCCATCTCGTGCCCTGGGCCTGGGGAGTGAACGGTGTTTTCTCGGTCCTCGCTCCGCTCCTCGCCGTGGCCGTCGCGACCACCTTTGGAATCAGCGCGCTCCTTCTCTCCGCCGTGCCCGTCTACCTCGTGGTGGCCTTCAGTCTGCCTGAAGCTCTCGCCGGAGGGGGGCCGAAAGCCGCTCTTTGAAGTTATCCGTGGCGCATTTCTCTGAGCGAACGTGGGCGGCCAGGGGTGCGCTCATCCTCGCCTTCGCGAGCATCGAGTTCTTCCTTCGTCTCCCCCTGCTTCTGGGGACGGAGGGACTCTACCAACGGGATCTCCTGCTCCTCTATTTTCCCCTGGTCCAGTCCGTGCTCAGGGGGCTGAGTGAAGGGGCGCTCCCTCTTCGCGATCCCAGTTCCGCCTTCGGTCAGCCCGTTCTCGGCGATCCGAGTTGTCAGATCCTCTATCCGCCGGTGGCCCTTCATCTCTTCCTGCCCCCGCACCAGGCCTACGCCTGGTTCGTCTCCCTGCACTCGGTCTTCGGGGCGGTGGGCGTTGCCCTGCTGGCCCGAAGATTCGGGGGTGGCTCCTGGCTTGCGGCTCTGGTCGGCGGATTGGCCTGGCTCGTCAGCGGTCCCCTTCAATCGCTGGCCACCCTGTGGCATCACATGGCGGGGGCCGCATGGATTCCGTGGGTCCTGCTCTGTGTCATCCGGGTGGTCGAGGGGGATCGGCGTCGGGGGTCCCTGATTCTCGGGGCCGTCCTGGGCCTGCAGATCCTCGCGGGGTCCGCGGATATGTGCGCCATGACGATTCTTCTTTCGGTTCTCTTCATTCCTCCGAAAGCGTACCTGGACGCCTGGCGCGCCTGGTCCATCAGTGCGGGGATCGGACTGGCCTTGAGCGCCGGCGTCTGGCTCCCGGCCACGGAATCGGTGCTGAATTCGGCGCGATCCGCCCTGACCCCGGTCACTCGAACCTATTGGTCCCTTCATCCCTTTTCCTCGATCGAGTTCTTCCTCCCCTTTCCCCTGGCCGCCTTCCCCCTCCTGCCGGAGTGGCGCACCGCCCTTTTCGAGGGCCGCGAACCGTTCCTCGGTTCCATGTTCCTGGGCGCCGCCCTCCTGCCCCTTTGCCTCGCCGCTCTCGCCGATGGGGTGGTTCCCAGAAGCGTTCGCTTTCCGTGTTTTCTCGGGCTCTCCGGCGCGGTTCTCATTGCCCTTGGCAAGCATGCGTCCGCCTATTCCTGGGCGACCACCATCCTTCCGCCCCTGCGGATTCTGAGATTTCCCAGCAAGGCGATGATTGGAGCGGCGATCCTGATCTGCGTGCTCGCCGGGGTGGGAGCCGCCGCGATCCGACGATCCCCGAGGTCGAGGCGGGTCGCGTCGCTTGCGATATTGACCCTGGCCGGATCAGCGCTCTTCCTGATGGGTTCCCCGCTCGACCGCCTTGCCGCCTATTTCCTGGATGCGCGCGAGTCCTTTCGGATGGCCGAGGTGTGGGGGAATCTGCCCCTTGATCTGCTGTTTTCGGTGGGCCTTCTCTTGCTCCTTGCGGGTTGCGTGCGCTGGCCGTCCGGAAGACTGGGCGCGCTCCTCGCCGGGCTCCTCGTGATCGGCCACCTTCGACAGAGCTTCGAACTGCACAAGAATTTCAATGCGACGGTCCCGGCGGCCCTTCTTGGCTACAAGCCTGAACATCTGCCCCTGATGCGTCCGCCGGGCGACAGTCGCCTCTTCGTTTACGACTATGCGCTGTTCCAGGGCCGCGCGATGAAGCACCTCGGGCGGGAATCCGCAGCCCCGGTTGGTCTCCAGGCCCTGCCTCCGAATTCGGCCGCCCTCGTGGCCACGCGCTCCTATCTGAATCCTCTGGTGGGGGCTTTCTGGGGAATCGAGTACGCCTGGGACGCGGACCTTCGCCTGCTGTTCGACCGCCGTCTCGCGTCGCTTACGGTCGGACTGCGTCGAGTTGAAGGAAGTCCCTCGTTCGTCAAACTCCTGCGGATTTCCGGAGTCTCACGAGTCGCAGCCCGGCACGAGAAAGGCTTTGAGGATTTGACGCTTCTGGCTCGCCAGAAGATCTTCGATCCCGACGATCTCCGGATTTTCGAAGTCCCGGCACCCCTGCCTCGAGCATTCCTGACTACTGGCCGGACTCGGAGCACGGGTTCCGATCTGGCCGACTTGCTTGGGAGTACCTTCGATCCGTCGACCACCGTACTCGTGGATGGCGGTCCTACACGGAATCCGGTTCCCGGGTTCGTGGGGCAGGCCAGGATTGTGAATCGGATCGCCGATCGTCTGACCGTCGAAACAGCGTCCAATGCTCCAGCCTTTCTCAGCGTTATCGAAGGCTTCATGCCCGGCTGGCGGGTCTGGATCGACGGCCAGGCCGCGAAGTTGGAGCGGGCCAACACGATCTTCGTGGGGACCGAGGTTCCCGCCGGCGCGCATCGGATTGACTTCAGGTTCCTGCCCACGTCGGCCGTGGCCGGAGTCGCACTTACCGGTTCGACCGCACTCTTTCTGGTCCTTTCGCTCCTGGTGGCCGGAAAGGCGTCCGAGCCGGACTGATCACCGGCAGTTGGGCCACCCGAGCCCCGCACCCCGGGGTCTTTCCAGGCCTCTTGTCCTTTCTTGCCGCGGAGTTTGGGTGAAAGACCTCCAGAAAGGCATGAGGTTTACCGACCCTCAACTACAAGGATTCCCGAGAAGCGGTATGCTCGTCGGTGTGCGCTCAGTCCTGCCCGTTTGGCTGGGCGTCTGGAATCAGGAGGATCTCGTGGCCGATGCCCCACCCCTTTCACTTCACCATCTGCTGAAGACCATGGTCGAGCGTGGAGGTTCAGACCTTCACATCACCACGAACTCGGCGCCTCAGGTACGCGTGGACGGCCATCTTCATCCACTGGAAGGCTACACGCCGATGTCCTCGTCGGACACCAAGACCCTCGCTTATAGCGTTCTGACCGACGCTCAGAAGCACCGGTTCGAAGAGAACCTCGAGCTCGACTTCAGCTTCGGCATCAAGGGTCTCGCCCGGTTCCGCGCGAACAACTTCTTCCAACGCGGCGCGGTCGGTGCGGTCTACCGGACCATTCCCGTCGAGATCAAGTCCTTCGCTCAGCTCGCTCTTCCCGCGGTGGTGGCGCAGATCTCGGAGAAGCCTCGTGGCCTCGTACTCGTGACCGGACCCACCGGCTCCGGCAAGTCGACAACCCTCGCCGCCATGATCGACAAGATCAATGTGGATCGGCACGATCACATTCTCACCATTGAGGACCCGATCGAGTTCGTGCACCAGCACAAGAACTGCCTCGTGAATCAGCGCGAGGTGCATCAGGACACCGCGTCCTTCAGCAATGCCCTGCGGGCCGCTCTCCGCGAGGATCCGGATGTGGTTCTGGTCGGAGAGATGCGCGACCTCGAAACCATCGAGTCGGCCCTGCGCATCGCGGAAACCGGTCACTTGACCTTCGGCACCCTCCACACCAACTCGGCCGCCCAGACGATCAACCGCGTCATCGACGTGTTTCCGGCCCATCAGCAGGGCCAGGTCCGGGCGCAGTTGGCGCTCACCATCGAGGGCATCCTCTGTCAGGCCCTTCTCCCGAAGGCGTCGGGCAAGGGTCGGGCCATGGCCATGGAGATCCTGGTTCCGAATCCCGCGATCAGGAACCTGATCCGAGAAGACAAGATCCACCAGATCTACTCGACCATGCAGACCGGCCAGGACAAGTTCGGGATGCAGACCTTCAATCAAAGCCTGGCCCAGCTTTACCAGACCAAGCAAATCAACCTCCAGACCGCGATCCAGCGGAGTTCGCTGCCCGACGAGTTGCAGGACATGATCAACCGCGGTGTCGGTTCGAACACCGCTCAAGGCGGCCCGCCCCGGCCCGGCGGGCCGAGGCCCCCCGCGGCGGGCGCACGCTGACTGACTGAAGACCCGGGACCAGAAGGAGACCTCCGATGCCGACCTACATCGTCAAAGGCAAATTCAAGGATGGCAAGCCCTATTCGGGCGAGCGCATTGGAGCCAACCCCGATGAAGTGACCGCCGGGCTCAAGAAGGAAGGCGTCACCATCGCCTCCATCGCGGAGAAGAAGAAGGGTGGCCCCAAGGCCACCGGCAAGTCGGTTCCCTCGAAACTGCTGTCCATCTTCGTCCGGCAGTTCTCCGTCATGATCGACGCCGGACTTCCTCTGGTCCAGTGCCTCGAAATCCTGGGCACGCAACAGGAAAACCCGCACTTCGCCAAGGTCATCACCGCGACCCGGCAGGACGTGGAGAGCGGTCTCAATCTCGCCGATTCGATGCGCCGGCATCCTCAGGTGTTCGACGACCTCTTCTGCAACATGATCGCGGCCGGTGAGGCCGGCGGTATTCTCGACACCATCCTGAAGCGGCTCGCGACCTACATCGAGAAGTCGGTCAAGCTCCAGGCCCAGATCAAGGGCGCCATGATGTACCCCGTGGCGGTCATCAGCATCGCCGCCCTGGTCATCGGCGTCATCTTGTGGAAAGTCATCCCGACCTTCGCCGCGATGTTCGCGGGCCTGGGCGCCGAACTGCCGCTTCCCACCAAGCTCGTCATCATGGCTTCGAACCTGCTGGTCCGGCTCATGCCCTTCCTGATCATCGGAGCGCTCCTCCTCCAGTACGCGTTCCGGCAGTATTACGCGACGTATTCGGGGCGACGTCTGGTGGACGGTTTGTTGTTGAAAGTGCCGATCTTCGGAGACCTGTTCCGAAAGATCGCGGTCTCGAAATTCTGCCGCACTCTGTCCACCCTCATCGCCTCCGGCGTGCCCATTCTCGACGGCATCGAGATCACCGCGAAGACCGCGGGGAATGCCATTGTTGAGGACGCGCTCATGGCGGTTCGCAAGTCGGTCGAGGGCGGTCTCACCATCGCCCAGCCTTTGAAAGAGACGAAGATCTTTCCGGGAATGGTGGTCCAGATGATCAGCGTGGGCGAACAAACGGGCGCGCTCGATGCCATGCTCTCGAAGGTGGCCGATTTCTATGAAGACGAAGTCGACCAGGCGGTGGCGAACATGCTGACCCTGATGGAGCCGGTGATGATTCTGTTTCTCGGCACCACCGTGGGCGGCATCGTCATCGCCATGTACCTGCCCCTCTTCTCGCTTATCTCTCAGTTGAGTTAGGCGTTGTTCGGGTCGCGGGGGCCGGTTCGGTCACTGGAGACCTGGCTTGACTCGTAGCCTCGAGGACCATCCTTCCTCTCAGAAGGCCCCCTTTTCCCTGGGAGCCCTCATCGGCTTCCGGCTGGTCATCGTCACCGTTCTCCTCTTCGTCGCGGGGTATCTCGAAGCGGTTCAGGAGGGAACGCTGCGGGCCCCGATCTTCCGGTTGCTTTCCGCGACCTTCGCGCTGAATGTTCTCTACGCGATTCTTCTCGGCCTCGCCCCCTATCGGGTGCAGGCGATGGTTCAGATCCTCGGCGACCTGGTCGTGGTCACGGGCTTCGTATACCTGACCGGGGTCGACCGGACCGGGTTCGCGATCCTCTATCCGATCAGCGTCCTGTGCGGCAGTGTTCTCCTTGGCCGCGGCTTCTTCTTCGCCTCGGTGGCCAACGTTCTGTTCGCCTCGACCCTCGCGTTGGTCCGATTCGGAGCCATCCCGGAGGAGGCGGTGGGGCAGATCGCCCGGGGGCCGTGGCGCCCTCTGTTGGGAGCGCTCGTGGGTATGGCGCTTTCTTCGTTCCCGGTGGCCGCCCTCGGTCAATACCTGACCCGGGCCCTCAAGCGCGCGGGAGAGAGCCTGGATGCGGCGGCGGGCGAGGTCGCGACCCTGCAGGACTTCAACCGTCTGGTGGTCGAGAACATCCACAGCGGTCTGCTCGTGACCGACCGCTTCGATCGCGTCTCCTTCGCGAACGCGAGTGCCGCCGAAATGCTCGGGGTCGCGCGCGAGCGCCTTCACAATCGGGCGGTGGGGGAGTTGTTTACCTCCGCGGAGCTGCGCACGCGGGCCCAGCCGGATTCCGAGACGACTCTCGAATTGGAGCATGTCCGGGGCGACGGCGGGCTGAGGACGCTCGGCTTGTGGGTCTCGGAACTGTCCGGCACGGCGGCGGGCGGGCGTCTGCTGGTGATTCGCGACCTCACCGAGGTCCGGCGACTGGAGGCGCAGGCTCTTCTCAATGAGAAGCTGGCGGTCGCCGGGAGTGCCGCCGCCCAGCTCGCGCACGAGATCCGCAATCCCCTCGGCGCGATCAGCGCCGCGAGCAAACTGCTCTGCGAGGGGCCGCCGATTCCCGAGGACCAGCGGAGCATGCTCCGTATCATTTCGAAGGAGGCCGATCGGCTGGCCGCCACCGTGACCTCCTACCTGCGCGATGTGAAGACCCAAAGCACCGTGGTTTACTGCGATCTCAACTCCGTGCTCTCGGACGCCGTGCGCCTGATCGAAATGAGCCCTGAGCGAGGACCCGATCATCACATCAGTTTCTCGCCGCATGAAGGTGCGCTCCGGGTCGCCATCGCCGAGGATGAATTGAAGCAGGTCCTGTGGAACCTGGCTCGCAATGCCCTCGAGGCCATGCCCACCGGCGGGCGCCTCGATTTCTCGATTCGCGATCTTCAAGACGCCGTCGAGGTTGAGGTCGCGGACGAGGGTCAAGGCATGGAGCGTCGCCGGCTGGCTCAACTGTTCGAGCCCTTGAGAACCAGCAAGGCGATGGGCACGGGTCTAGGCCTCGCCATCGCCCACCGTCTCGTCCGCGCTCGCGGCGGTGACCTGCTCATATCTTCGGAGCCCGGCCGGGGCACGCGGGTCAAGATCCGGCTTCTCGTGGAGGCAAGCGTTGTTCCGGTGAAGGCGGCCGCGGGAGCCGTGGCATGACCGAATCCCGCGGGCCGTCCGCCGAAGGTCGCATTCTGGTTATCGACGACGAGCCGTCTCTCCGGGACGTCTTGAAGCTGGGGCTCTCGCGGGCCGGCTTTTTCGTGGGCACGGCGGCGAGCCACGCGGAAGCCCTCGTGGCCCTTGAGGACCACTGGGATCTCGTAGTCACCGATCTTCAGCTGCCCGACGGCGATGGCCTTTCGATTCTGCGCCATGTCAAGGAAGTGGCTCCGGAAACCGCCGTCGTTGTTCTGACCGCTCATGGCTCTGCGGACACTGCGGTCGCGGCCATGAAGCTTGGAGCCCACGACTACCTGACCAAGCCCTTCGACCTCGACGAACTGCGCATTCGAGCGCGCCAGGCCATCGAGGGAGAAAAGCTCCGTCGCGAAAACCGGGAACTCCGAGCCGAGGTGGGCGCGCGGTCCGGCCTTCAGGGGCTCATCGGAAAATCCGCGGCCATGCGGTCGGTGGTGGAGCGCATCCGTGCGATCGCGGGATCCTCGTCCACCGTCCTCATCGTGGGGGAGAGTGGAACCGGCAAGGAACTCGCGGCGAGAGCGATTCACGAGCTCTCACCCCGCAAGAGCCGGCCCTTCGTGGCCGTGAACTGCGGGGCCATCGCCGAGTCCCTGCTGGAGAGCGAAATGTTCGGCCACGTCAAAGGGGCCTTCACCGATGCGCACCAGTCCCGCGCCGGTGTCTTCGAGCAGGCCCACGAGGGAACGCTGTTCCTTGACGAGATTGCCGAGATGTCGCTCGGAATGCAGGTGAAGCTTCTGAGAGTGATTCAGGAACGGCGGGTGAGGCGGGTCGGCGGTTCGGAGGAGAACCCGGTCGATGTCCGAATCGTTGCCGCCACGCATCGCGATCTCATCCAGATGGTCCGCGACGGCGCCTTCCGCGAGGACCTCTACTACCGCATCGATGTGATCCAGGTTCCCCTGCCTCCCCTGCGTGAGCGCCGTGACGACATTCCTCTTCTGGTCGCCGAGTTCTCCTCCCGGCTGTTCCGGCTGGCCGGGATACCCAGGCGTGCGTTCTCTCCCTCGGCGATGGCCGCGTTCATGAGACATCCCTGGCTCGGCAACGTCCGCGAGCTGGAGAATGTCGTCGAGAGGTCCCTGACTCTCGCCTCGGGTGATACCGTCGGTCCGGAGGACCTCTCTCTCGCGACACCGATTCGGGATCAGACGGTTCCCGACCCGCACCCGGGGTTCTCGCTTCACGAATACATTCGAAGGACCGAGATCCATCTGGTCAAAAGGGCAATGGAGATATCCGTGGATCGAAGGCCGGAGGCGGCGAAGCTCCTCGGCATCTCCGAGCGAGCTCTCAAATATCTTCTCTCGAAGTTGCCTCCTGAATAAATCCAACGCGGACAAATTTTGTCCGCAGAGAAACAAAGATTGCCCTGGAACCGATGAGCTATAGGTAGCATTATCAGTGGCTTACGATTCTTTCTCTCTGGCACAATTCATGCTCTTTTCCAAGCCAGTCCGGGCTTGGATCAACCAACCCTCCATAACTGAAAGAACAAGAAAAAAAATGAAAAAGAATCAAAAAGGCTTCACCCTCATCGAGCTGCTCATCGTCGTCGCGATCATCGGCATCATCGCCGCCATCGCCATCCCCTCGCTCCTCCGTGCGCGCGTCTCGGCCAACGAGGCGGGAACCATCGGCGACATCCGTTCGGTGATCTCCGCTCAGGCCGCCTTCCAGTCCGCCGCCAACGGCTGGTACGCGCCGATCGCGTGCCTCAACCAGCCTTCCGCCTGCATCGTCGGCTATCCCTCCGCTGCCCCCACGTTCCTTGATCCCTCGCTCACCACGGTTCCTCTCGTGGCGAAGAGCGGCTACGTCCGCACGTACATCCCCGGGGCGCTTCTGGCCCCCATGCCGACCACTCTGGTAGGCGTCGTTGACGGTTTCTGCTACGGAGCGCTCCCGTCCACCCCGAACCAGACCGGCGTCCGTGGGTTCGGTGGCGATGCTTCGGGTCGCGTCTGCCAGAACCTCGCCGCCCTTGACGAGTGCAACGGCCTGCCGGCGATGATCCCGACCTGCCAGGTCATTCAGTAGTCTTCCGTCGCCTGAAAACAAACCCCGGGTCAAAGCGACCCGGGGTTTGTCTTTTCAGGGCCCCCCTCGTGCCCGCCTCGGTATAATCACAACCGTCCCGTGATTCGATCAGCCCAATGAGCAGCGGCTTTCTGTCCCTTCGCGGCGTGGTCAAGATCGTCAAGACGCCGTTCAGCCGTCGCCCGGGTTTCCGGGTCGGTCCGCTCAACCTCTCGATTGCGGAGGGGGAAATCGTCGGCCTCATCGGGGCGAACGGAGCGGGCAAGACGACCACTTTGAAGCTCCTGCTGGGCCTTCTCATCCCCGACGCCGGTCAGATCGACCTGGTGGGACGGCCATCGAGCAGCGGGGAGTGGAGGTCGGAGGTAGGGTACTTGCCGGAACAACCCGCCTTCTATGAATATCTATCCGGCCGCGAGTTCCTCACCTTCGTCGGCGATCTCTTCGGCCTGGATTCAAGGGTGCTCTCTGGCCGGGTCTCTTCCCTCCTCGAGCGCGTCGGCATCGCGGAAAGCGCCAACCGTCCCATAAGAACGTATTCGAAAGGGATGCAGCAGCGCCTCGGCCTCGCCCAGGCCCTTCTTAACGAGCCGAAGCTCCTCCTTCTCGATGAGCCGATGTCGGGCCTCGACCCTATTGGCCGCCGCTTTGTCCGCGATCTGCTTCTCGAACTGAAAGCTCAGGGACGGTCGATACTCTTTTCCACCCACATCATTCCGGACGCGGAGTTCGTATGCGATCGCATCGCGCTGATCCGCGCCGGTCAACTGACCGCGCTGGGAACGGTCGACGATCTCCTTGGCCTGCCGACCGGGTTTGAAATAGCGGCCGTGAAGTCCATGCTCGCCGCAACTCCTGGGGGCCCGGCTGCGAGGAGCGAAGACGAGAGATTCACGGTTCGAGTGGCGCCCTCGGAGTTGACCCGGACCATTGAAGGCATTCTGAGCCAGGGGGCGCACCTGGTCAGCGTTTCTCCGATCCGCGCCTCGGTCGAGGATCTCCTCGCTCCCCAGGCGACGAGGGTCTGACATGGGATTGCGGTCATCTCTTCGCCGGCTTCGATCGGTCGCCTACAACACGTATCTGGAATCGGTTCGGCAGCGCCTGTTCCTGGGAGTGGTCTTCTTCGCTTTCCTCCTGATGCTGGTCGCCCTCGTGCTGAAGGACATTTCCGTTCATCAGGACAAGAAGATCATCGCGGACATCGGCCTTGGCGCCATCGACTTCTTTGGAACGATCATCGCGATCTTTATCGGAGCGGATCTGGTGGGCCGGGATGTGGAGCGGCGCACCCTTCACCTCCTCCTGGTCAAGCCGCTCAGCCGCGAGGAGTTCATCGTCGGACGGTTTCTGGGCCTGTGCCTCACGATCCTGACCAGCATGATCCTGATGTGCCTCGGCCTGGCCCTAGCGCTTTGGACCGTGCAGGGAGGGTTTTCGTGGAGTCTTCTGTCCGCGGTCTACGCGCTTCTCCTCGAGATCTGCCTGGTCGGCGCCATCGGCGTCTTCTTTTCAACCACGTCTTCGCGCGTTCTCGCCATCCTGGGGGCCACCGTCCTCGCGGTGCTCGGACGCATGACGGACGTCCTCAAGAACGCCTCCGTAGTCGTCGAAGGCTTTCCCGACTGGCTGGGGAAGGGGCTCTACCTGTTTCTTCCGAATCTGCTCAACTTCGACCTCAAGAACCGCGCGGTGTACGGGGACCCCGTAGCCCCGGGGATCCTGGTCGACCTGACCGCGTACGCCGCCGCCTACGTGGTCGCCCTTCTGGCTCTCGGGGCCCTCGCCTTTCGCAAGCGCGATCTGAAGTGAAGAAGCTGATGGCGGCGCTGCTGATCTCCGCCGGGGTTGTTCCGGCGGTTCAGTCGCGCGTGGATGAAGCGCGGCGTTCCATGGGGCCCGAGCCCGACGTCTCGAGCGTCTGGACCGGGCGTGTGGTCAAGGCGCTGAGTCTTGGTTTTTCGGACCTTCTGGCCGACCTCTACTGGATGAGAGCCATCCAGTACTACGGCACCCAGAAGACGGCCGGAACCGGCTTTGCGAATCTGGCCCCGCTCCTGGAGACCGCGGCCGAACTGGATCACCGTTTTTCGATCGTCTATCGCTACGGCGCCGTCTTCCTCTCGGAGCCGAGTCCCATTGGCGCCGGACAGCCGAAGGCGGGGGTCGCCTTGCTGCAAAAGGGGGCGGATCGCAATCCGCAGGACTGGCGCCTTCGTCAGGAACAGGGCCTATTCACTTTCTTCTACTTGAAGGATGCAACGGCCGGTTCGGAAGCTCTTCAGCAGGCCTCGAGAGTTTCGGGTGCGCCGGATTGGATGGCCGCACTGGCTGCGCAGGTGCTGGCGAAGGGAGGCGAACTGGAGGCCGCTCTGAACATGTGGTCGATCATCTACCAGCAGTCCGAACCCGGAATCCTCCGTGACAATGCGAGAGATCAAATCAAGATCGTCCGCAGCCGGATCATGGCCCGAGACATCCAGGACCGGATTCGGTCCCACCGGGAGAAGACCGGCCAAACGGAGTCGTCCCTCGTTGAACTTCGTCGGGCCGGCGTCATCCCGGGTTTTCTCGATCTCGCCGGCGTCGAATTCGATTTCGACAAAGAAAACGGAACGGTAGCGATTTCCCAGCGTTCGCCGCTCTGGCGGCGCAACTAGCCGAACAACCAGCCGAACTCGACGACCGCGGGTCGGGTCATCTAGTCTCGGGCCGGTTCGAGGGACCGCTGGTAGAAGGCATATCCGTAGGACGCGTAGCGGCCATCGATTCGCAGTCGAGTTTTGGGCCGGCCCAGCAGGGAGGCGGGCACCCGATAAGAGACCTCATTCCAGCCCGCGGCGAGCGGAGTACGAAACCACTCCGTTCGTCCGAGTGGTGTGGAAAAACGCAGGGCGCTCTCGGGCATTCCGATGTCCACGCGCCGCTCACCCTCGGGATGACGCAGACGCGCGGAGGGCTCGGGGTTGGTGCGGGCCACGATCCACAGGTCGGCGTTTTCTGCCGGAGTGGACAGCTCCAGTTCTTCAAAGCCCATGATGACGCGTCCTCCGTCCGCGACCTCCGTGCCCGCGCCGCGCCCATCGCCGAGATATTTGTCCAGTTTCAGCGTGGCAAACAGTCGGCGAGTGCCGACGGAAGACTGCCACTTGTAGGCATGACTCTTTTCATCCACGGGGTCGGCGACATTCATGGAATCAACCCGGACGAAGCCCGCGGGCGGCTCGAACCGAACCAGCTGAAGCTGCCGGCCCACCAGATCGTTTCGAGTCGGGTAGATCGCGAGCTCGGAGGCCTCGAGACTCGAAGTGACGAACAGCGGAGGTCCGGAGACGAGCGCGGCCCAGGCCGGAGAACCGGCGAGGTACGAGTCGAACGCGATGAAATAGGGGGGCAGGGGCCCGAAGGACGGTCGGCTCAAAAGCTCGAAGGCCGCGGCTTCGGTCTCGACCGGGAGAATATCGGCAAAGCCCGGAGTCACCACACCGCTCAGATTGACGCTCCGCCTCAAGGTGCGGTATTCGATCGCCGTTCCATTGTTCAGAAAGGTGGCGTTTCCGGGCAGTCGGGTTCGAATGAAGTCGAAGAGCGCCTCATCCTTCTTGTAGACCGACGCCGCCGAATCGACATACACCAGGGCGAAGCGTGAGACGCTCAGCAGTCCGAAGACGACGGCGAGAAGCCCCAGCCGACGAAACCCGACCCGGCGGGCCGCGGGAAGACCAGGCTCGAGCAGGCCGGCGGCCTGGTCCAGCCCAAGGCTGAACAGGATCAGCAATGGGGGGAGCACGAAGAGAAGGTATCGATTCGAATGCACGCCGATGGTGACTGTGGGGGTCACTAGGACTACGGTGACTAGAGATGCGAGCAGAAACGCCCCGGCCCGCCGCAGCTCTTCCGTCTTTCTCGAGAAAGCGAGGAAGACGAACACGATGAGAAAGGGTGCCGCGAAGTAGGGCGCGTTTCCTCCCCCGAGACCGATTCGCTGGGAGGCGGGATAGAAGCCGAGCAGAATGCCGCGAAGGAGGTCCGACCAGTATTCGACGGAAAAGACGGCGGCGGCGAAGGGTCCCCAGTTCGCGGACAGGAGTTTCTGCGCGAAGGACGTGCCCGCGGCGGAGCCAGTCGCGAACCGCAGCCCAAGGAAGAGCAGCAACGCGGTCAGGGCCGGCAGGAGCCACCTGATTTGCAGTGTCCACCTTCCGGCGCGCTCACGAGCGTCCCACACCGTCCAACCGACGAGGAAAGAAACCAGCACCGCGGCCTCGGGGCGCGAGAGGGCGAGAAGACAGGCCGGAAGCACAAACCGCGCGGAAGCGCCGGCGCCGTCGCCCGCGCCCTCGATCCAGCGAGCGAAGAGCCACGAGGAGAGGAACAGAACCAGCGCGATGTCGGCTCCATAGTGAAAGGACCAGGCCAGGGGCCCGTTCAGGATGACGAGGATGGCCCCCAGTCTGGCTATGTCCCTCGAGTCCGACAACGTTCGCCCCGCGCGGTAGACCTGCAGCGCGGTCAGAAAGGCGAAACAACCTCCCGAGATGATCGCGAAGGCGATCAATCCTTCACCCCGGAAGCCGATGAAGTGCGCGAGGGCCAGAAACAGGGTATGCAGAACGCTCGTGGCACCCGTCGTCCTTGCCTCTCCCGGGTTGTACTGAAACGCATGACCTTCGGCGAATCCCTTGGCGTACTGCGCGATGAGGTACAGATCGGAGACCTGGGGCACGAAGTGCCCGTCGGTGAACGCCAGCATCGAAAGAATGTAGGTGGCGGACACGGCCAGGCAGAGCAGGGCGATCAGCAGGACCGGCGGTCTCTCGTTGTTGGCGATGCGGTCGTTCATACGGACACCGGGCGGTTCGGATCGCCAGAGAGAGGTTGTGGCCCTTTCGGGAACGCCACCACATTGACGGACGCCTCATGCGAAATCATGGCCCGAAGCTCCGTGGGATGGCGGGGCAGTTCCCGGGAGGATTTCAAGGACCGGAACCGATACTGCGCCTCGACGAGCAGATGGATCATTTCATCGAACCTTTCGAAAGGATGAAAGACATAGGGCGCCAACTCCATGACGATGATGGGTCGGTCTCGCGCGAGTAGACGGCACCCTCCCTTCAACACCTCGAGTTCGTGGCCATCCACGTCCAGCTTGATGAGGCGGACCTTTGGGCTCCCCGCGGCTTCCATGGCCGAATCCAGGGTCACGGCCACCGCACCCGAGGCCGCCATGGAACGGCTCCCCATCTGGGCATGGTCGGGAACGGTGCCGTCGACCGGCCAACTGGAGGCGAGTGTCCCGGCCCGGGCTTGACCTGGGTCTTTGACCAGAAACGCCTGTTGCACCTCGACTCGCGACCGGAGTGCCGGATTGGCCTTCAGGTTGGCCCGGAGTTTGGCGATCGCGAAGTCGGTGGGCTCGAAAGCGAAGACCCGGCCCCTCTCTCCCACCAGTCGAGCGAGATGAAGGGTGTGGGCTCCGATATTGGCGCCGATGTCGACAACCGTGTCTCCCTCTTCGACCAGCGACTCCAGGGCCCGCAAGGTGGAACGCTCGAAGGCGCCCAGCGCAAAGATGGTGAGGTCGATACCTTCGCGCAGATCCAGATCCCACGTGACACCCCGCCGCCGAACCCGCACCAGGTCCCCGCCTCCCAGGGGCCGGCGAACCGCGTGGATCAGCCGGTAGAGGATTCGGGCAATCGCCATCTTGTTGGCGGTGGTGAGCATGAGCAAGGGCGGAGCTTCGAGCATTCGAGATCCAAGGTCAACCTGAAGCTAAGCTCATTCCGTCCGGACCATGCTCGATCCACATCTCTTCTCCTACGCCCCAGTCGTGGCGGCGGCTCTGTTCGGTCTCATCGTCGGCAGTTTCGCGAATGTCTGCATCCACCGGATTCCCCTGGAGGAATCCGTCGTCTTCCCAGGTTCCCGTTGTCCCGCATGTCGAAGCGAGATCCCTCCCTTCCAGAACGTGCCCATCGTGTCGTGGATGATTCTCGGGGGTCGGTGCGCCTCCTGCCGCGAGCCGATCTCGTTTCGCTACCCCTTCGTCGAGGCACTTCACGGGATCGGTTTTGCCGCCCTGGTTTTCGTATTCGGTCTGACGCCGTTCACACCGTTCCTGTTTCTCCTCTACTTCTCCCTCGTCGTCCTCGCCTTTATCGACTGGGACCACCAGTTTCTCCCCGATGTCATCACCCTGCCCGGCATTGCTATCGGGATCGTTTCATCTCAGGTGTCGGGAGCCCTGATAACGGGGCGGCAAGCCGTCCTCGCCTCCCTTCTCGGCTACGCCGCCTTCTTCCTCATCGCCTGGGGTTACGCACGGCTTCGCGGGGTCGAGGGTCTTGGCCAGGGGGACTGGAAGTTAAGCGCCATGATGGGCGCGTTCCTCGGCCCTCGGAAGCTCATGCTCGCCGTGTTCGTGGGGAGCGTCTCGGGAATGATCTATGGCCTGGTTCAAGCACTGAGGCTGCGTGCGACGCCGCCGGTTCACGGGCCGCAGGAGTCGGCGCCATTGCCGGGTTCAGACCCCGAAAGCGACGGAATGTCGCCAGATCATGTCTCCATCGGTCGTTATCGGCTTCCCTTCGGCACGTTTCTCGCCGGATCGGCCATCTTCGTCCTCTTCTTTGGCGACCGTGTCCTCGATTGGTACGGACGCTTCTTTCTTTACTGAGGTTCCGTGCGCTCGGCCCGTCTTACCCTGCTCTTCGCCGCGGCCCTCCTGGCCGCGGCGGAGGTTGTCTCGCTCTCTGTGTTGTTGCGGGAACTCGGGGATCGACAGGCCAGTCGAGCGCGAAACGCGGTCGAGCAGGCCGCCGTCCATTTGCCGAAGGTCGCCCTATGGGTGCGCAACCAGGCTTCCACTCCGGGGGCGCCGCCCGATTTTCCGATCGAGCCCTTCGACCGCCTCAGTCTCGACGATTCGTCATCGGAGGCGGTGAGTGCCGACATACGTCGCCAGCTGGACGCGGGTGAGCTGGTTGTGTTCTCGCGAGCTTCCGACCCGGACCTGAGCGTTCTTGGCCTGGTTCACACGTCCTCGGGGCCGAGGATCTTCCGGTTGGTCGATTCTTCGACGGCGGTGTCGCGCTTCGCCACCGACCGAACGTTGATCGCTCAGCACGCTCTCATCCTTCTGACCGCCCTGGTTGGCTTTTCCCTGGTCGGATTCGCCCGGGAAACGTCTCATTCCGAAAGCGCGCCCGCCACCCGCGCCTATGAGGAGGCGATGTCGCGGCTGCGCATTCGAGACGACGAGCGGCGGGCCTCTTTCGAAAGCGAGAGAACGGCGCTCAACACGGTTCTGCGGGACCGCGAAGCCATGGCCCGGGCCGGAGAGCTCACCGCAGGGATAGTGCACGAGGTGCGGAATTCCATCGGAGCCATCGCGGTACAGGCGAAGTTCGCCGAATCGGCCAGCGACGAACGCGTGCGGGGAGCAGCACTCGCCATCGCTGCCGAGGTTCGCACTGTGCAGAGCGTGATGACCCGCTTTCTCGATTTCATCCGCGACGAAGAGGTGCGTTTCGTCGAGTTCGACCTCGGGAAGACGATCTTCAGGGTGGTGGCGCGAGAAAAAGCCAATCACCCCGCGGAGGTCTCGGTCGAGGGCTCGGACACCCGGGTGTCCGGAGACGAGGACCTGCTGGAAAGGGCGATGGAAAACCTGGTGAGAAATGCCTGCCAGGCCGCGGGCCCGGCCGGCCACGTCTCGGTCAAGTTTGGAGCGGACGCCACCCACGCGTTTGTGATCGTGGACGACGACGGTCCAGGCATCGGGGATGCTGAGCAGGCGCTTCGCCCTTTCAAGTCCGAACGACCCGGGGGACTGGGGCTTGGGCTGCCCCTGACCCTCAAGATTCTGAGTCTGCATCACGGCTCGCTCGATATTGGACGACGGTCCGAAGGCGGCACTCAGATGCTCTGCCGCTGGCCTAAGATAGCCCCTGACGCTACGACTCGTAACGTGATTCCTTCGGGGACGAGTGAAGGCTGAGAGCCGGAATCCTGTCGAACTGCTTGTCCTATCTAGTACTTAGAGGAGACAGATCACCAATGGAACAATGCTTGCTTATACAGGACGCCATGACCGGTCCTCATGCGACAAGAACCAGAACGCGCGGCTTCACCCTGGTCGAGCTTCTCGTGGTTATCGGGATCATCTCGGTCATGGCCGCGGTATCGCTGCCGAACATCACCGCGTTCGTTCAGTCCAGCCGCATCCGGTCCGCTCAGGATCAGGTGGCGGGCGCCATTCAAAGAGCGCGGTCCCGAGCGATTGCCCTGAACAGTCAATGGGGAGTGTCGTTCGTCATCGAATCCGCCTCGGTCTACTGGGTGCATGTTGAAGATCCGCAACCCCCGGCCGGTGGTCCGGTCCAGAGCGGCCGTCAACCCCTCAACTCCGCGGTTTTCCCTTGCGGTGCTGGCGATGCCGTCTGCAACGCCAGGATTCCCGCCTTGAGCACACGGTACCAGCTCGACGATTCGGTGCGATTTGCCATTGCCGCAGGATCGTGTCCGGCAGGTGCGGGGGCGGGCAACCAGGATTCGATCAGATTCGACAGATACGGCTCCCGAGCCTTTCCGGCCTTTGTACCGCCCGCGCCGGCCCTGCCGGTTCCCGTTCTCGCGGCGCCCACCGGGCCGACCGTCACGGGAATCCTCATAACCACGAACGACGCCGATGCGAGCATTTGCCTGGTCGACATCCGGAATGGCTTGTCTCGCCTGGTTACAATCGCTCGCGGTGGCCGGGTCAGGAAAGGCTGATGTCATGAGCATGAGAGTGAACAAGGCGATGCGTTCGCGGATCCGACGTCGGCGTTCCCCTGGACAAGATGGCTTCACCCTGATCGAAGCGGTGATGGCCACGGGAATTCTGATTGTGGGCCTCGTGGCCATATCCAACCTGATGTTCGTCGCCATCAGTTCGAACTCGGTCGCCAACTGGACGAGCGGGGCCGCCTTCCTGGCCAGCCAGAAACTGGAGGAACTTCGCTCGACCAGCTTCCCGAATCTGGTCGACTCCCTTCCGACGTCCCTGGACACGGACCAGGCCGGCTTCAACGAGGACGTCACGGTCGACGGGCTCGGCGTTTTCCACACCCGTTGGCGGGTGCAGACCGTGGCCGCGGTCAGCGCGAATCTCAGGTATATCGCGGTCCAGACCGAGTTGCGGGGCCCCCTGTCGCGCAGAACGAGGGCGGAGTTCACGACCCTTCGCGCTCAGAGGCCATGACGATGACGATGACCATGACCATGACCATGACAACGCCCACACGCACGCCTGCGACCGAACTCAGGAAGTCCCCGTTGCCTCGACGTCACTCCAAGAACTTGTCGCCCGGGGACCGAGACGCCGAAACCGGTTTCTCACTCGTCGAGATGATGGTGGCCATCACCGTCACCCTGATCATCATGGGGTCGGTCTACGGTCTGATGGCCCAGGGCCAGAACGCTTTCGGGCGCGAGCCGCTCGTTTCCGATCGGCAGCAGCAGCTTCGCCTCGCCCTGGATCGGATCCAGAAGGACGTCGTGGGCGCGGGCCTTGGCACGGGACCCTATGCTCAGACCTTCGCGCCGGGACTCAATGGCCTGGGGCCGATCGGGGTCTCCGTGGCCGCGGTCGATCCATTGCGTCCGTCCCTGGGCGGCGGAATGACCGACATCCTCGAGATCAGGAGCATGTCGGTCGACTGTCCGTTGCTCCGAACCGTGCCTGGAGCTGTCGGGCCCCCGGCGGCGGGAACGGCTCTGGTTGGGTCCGCTCTGCAAACCGTCGACGTCTTTCCCCCGGCCCCGGCCAACTGTTTCCAGACTCCCGGCTGGGTCTTTCTGCTCTACCCCAACGGATGGTCGAAGTTCGGCTGGCTCTCCAATCTGGTGAACAACCAGTCGACCTTCGCGGGCCCGCAACCGGATGGTTCGCAGATCGACACCGCGGCCGTCCCCGCGCACGTCCTGTGTTCGATCTGGTTTGGAAATCAAAACAACTCGGCCAGTCCCAACGATCCCAATAACCCGTTGCCCAACTGCACGACCCTTCCGCCCGTTCCTCCCTCTCCGCCCTCACCCCCAGCTCCCGCCCCCACCCCCGATCCTCAGGGTGTGGGAGGCTGTCCAAGCTGCGATCCCTTCGCGATCGCGCAGGCGGACTTCATTCGATACCAGATCGGCAACGACACCGATGGCGTGATCGGCCTGTTCCGCAGTTCTTCCGGGGGTATTCAGCTCAACGGAGGAGCTCCGTCCGTCCCCGCAACCGCTCCTCCCGGCCCGGCCTGGCAACTCGTGGCCCGAGGCATCGAGGACTTCCAGGTCGAATACCGGAGTCTCAACAGCACGGCGGTCCCAGCCCCTGGCGATTGGCTCCCCACTCCGGCCCTGATCACGAACGGCGCTTTGACCGGCCCCGGTGATGTGGTCGTGGAGGTCAGAGTGACTTTGTGGTCTCGCGTCGTGGGCGCGACTGCGCAGCTTCCGGGTAACCCCGGAGACCGTCTCTCCGGTGAGAGCCGGGCGCCCGGCAATCAAGTCATGGCCGTGCGTGGTTCTTTTGTTTCCAGGATCGCGCCGCGAGGGGCCCAGGAGGCGCTCGCCTATACGGGACAGTGGAGATAAGGAAAGATCATGAAAAGGGTTAGCGTCACTATGAACACACATCGCCGCCATCAGGACGGTTTTGCCTTGATCCTGGCCCTCCTGGCCCTCATGCTCCTCACGAGCCTCGGCCTCTCGCTCGCCACCACAACTTCCACGGAGCTGCAGATCGCCACCAACCATCGTTGGAGCGAGCAGGCGCGTTACAACGCCGAGGCGGGCCTGGAGTTTGGCAAGCAGTTCCTGACCACCATCAACAACTGGGAGATCATTCTGCCCCCCGCGCGCGGGGTCGGACTGGGGTGGCCCGCCAATCAGCCGGTGGTCGCCCCCGCGCCGGCCGTGCCGGGTCGCGCCGACGCCTGGGGCAACCCCTCTCGAAACTCCGACAACTGGAGTTGCGACTCCCGGGGCTTTGGCCGCGGTTACGGCGTCGTGTTGGACGATGGCATCGGACCTCCTCAGCAGTACGTAACACAAGTCGGCGGCCTCGGTTTGAATGGCGCCTTCACCCTCTGGATCCGCCGGCCGGTCAAGTGGCAGGACGACGGCGCAAACTCGACCACCCTGGTGGACTATGTCCCAACCCCCGCCGCCTTTCCCGGCAATGGTGTCCTGGTGCTGGTCGCGGAAGGTGTCGCCCCGTATTCGGGGGGGGTCGCTACCGCCGGATCGGCGAATCGAGCTACTTTCATTCTCGAGGTTCTCCTGGCCCAAGGCGCCGCGCAGACCATCGTCAACGCCGGCGGCTCGCTCTCGTGCAGCGCCCGGCAGGGACAGGCCGGGGGCAACGCCCAGGGGTCCAATGCCCAGGGCTGTTCTCTTCTCAACGGGAGCTCGATCACGGGCGCCCTGCAAGGCGTCGCCAACCTCGGCACCGGAAACCTCAGGTAGGAGTCGGCCATCATGTCAAACCCACTTATTCGGCTTTCCTTACCTCGCGCCGCCGCTTCCTGGCTGCCCGGCCTCGCGTTGATCCTCGGGCTCACAGCCTCGGGCGACCGGGCGGTGTGGTCTGCGGGTCCAGGAAACGCGGGGATCGATCCGCTCGAAATCCTCAACCTGGCGGTGCGCCCGAACGCGCTGTTCGTGCTCGACTCGTCGGGGTCGATGGGAGAGACCGTCACGGGCACGGGCGGCCTGGCGGACGACGATCCGGACACGAAGATCGCAATCGCCAAAAAGGTCATCAGAGACGTCATCGCGGTCAACCAGACGAAGGTGAGCTTCCAGTTCGGCCAGTACGACCAGGGGGCATCGACGATCCCGATCAACACCCAAACGACCCAGAACGCGGGGAGTACGCGGTTTCAATACACGGTCAAGAACGCCACCTTCGCGACTGAGCCTTCGGTCCAACTGAGGCTCTTCGAAGTTCCGACGGGGAGCAACTGGACGGTGGCTTTCGCGAACGGGAACACGAACTACACCACCGCGGCCATCCCCGCGCGCGTTTACACGGGCACCGAATTGGCGCAGCAGATGGCCACACTGATGAACGCTCAGGACGGCGCCGGCTATGTCGGCAGCTTCTCCGACCCGGCTATCCCGGGCAGTCCGGTCTTTACCTTCACCCGCACTACCGGGACGCTTCCGTTCGCGATGAGGTTCTCCTTGATGAACGCCACGCTCAAGAACTTCCTCCGGGCGGCCGCACCCGCGGGGACGTATCTGGGCGACACCAACGATGTCACCTCACCCTACGTCATCGTGCCCAACGTCGGAACCTTCACGACCTTCACCCTGGCGGCCCCAGCGGCTCCGAACTCGTTTGACATTACGGGCAGTCCCAGCATCCGCATTGGCCGCGGAGGCACGAACTTCACGACGACGCTCACCGACGGGACGTACACGGGAGCCCAAATGGCGGCGCACATCGCAACTAGGATGGGCGTGGCCGATGCCACCACCGCCCCTCCCGATCAGTTCGTCATCTCCGGCACGACTGTGATTCAGATCAGACGGGGAGCCACGGGAACCACGAACCACACGGGGACCCTGACCAACGGAACCTACACCGGAGCACAACTCGCCCAGCACATTTCGGATGTGATGGATTCGGCCGACCCGGCGGCCCTCACCCTCGCCGACTACACCGGGGCATACAACGCGAGCACCGGCGTGTTTTCCTTCAACCGTCTGGGCACCGACGCCACATCGTTCACGATCCGCTGGGCATCGGGCTCCTCGGCGAGCCTCCGGGGCGCGCTCGCCGCGTCGGGAGGAATCAGGGCGCCTAACACTGACCCGGCAGACACGACTTCTCCTTTCAGCCTGTCCACGTTGGGTGGTCTGACTGCCACAACCCTTTATTCCGGCAGCTACAACACCGGAACCGGCGTCTTCACTTTCACACGGTCTCCGGCGTTTGCAACCAGCTTCGATATCCTGTGGTCCAACTGGACGGCGAGCCTCCTCACCCTGATCGGCGCTCCCGGATCCAACGCCACGGATGCCGCCGCGCCCTTCGCACTGACCACCAGCGGCCTGGCGCCCGTACCCTCGGTCACCCCCGGTACGACCACGACAAACACCGGTCCGGCGAACTCCACGGCACCCCTCGTCCTGTATCGCCGGTCCGATTCGGGGACCTATGACATGACTTCAGGCGGCAGCCGGTATCTCTCCGCCATGGCCAACAAGCTTTTCAACGGCCAGACTCTCTCCGTCCTGGCCAACGGCACGCCCTGCTTCCTCACTGCCGGGACCCCGGTTGTGAGCCCCGCCGTTCCTCCCATCACCGTTCAGGTCGTGCCCTCCTGCGGAGCGGCGGCCACCACCACCGTGACCTTCCTCCTCCGAGGACCCACCTCCATCGTGGGCGCGGGCGCAAGCTGCGGCGGCTTCAGGACTCTGGTCGGTCTCGCTGATTGTCTGAACAACAACCAGCTTTCCTCGATCGACACCCCGTTTCTACAGAACGATTTGGGCTTCTCCGGTTCCTCGATCCTGGGTTACACGGAAACCAACGGGGTCGGGACTTCCGTGACCCAGCCGACCCAGTGGGGGATTCGCGCGGCCGGGAACACGCCTATCGCCGAGTCGCTGATCGACCTCCGGAACATCTTCATCAGCGGCATCGGGGCCCAGCCCCCGACCCCCTTCGTGCTGCCGCTGCCCGCCGTCCGGGCCATCTGGCCGGTGGTCGCCGCCCAGACCAAGAAGCAGCGGACGTTCGTCATCTTCGTGACGGACGGTGACGATACGTGCGACGACGAGTTTGGCTCCGGTCTGGGCCTGAGCGCCGACCAGAACGCCTTGCGCGCCGCTCACAAGGCCCAGCAGCTTCACACGAGGTTCGTGTCGACCGAGCCCGAGTCTTCCGTCACCACGTACGTCATCGCCTTCGGCAGTGGCGCGGCCGTCAACCGCGCGAACTGGATCGCCTGGGGCGGAAGCGGCATGAAGTTCGGCCCCGCGCTTTCGGGGCCCGCCCAGCCGGCTCCGTTCGTCGCCACCAACACGGGAACCGGCGCCCAGGAACGATGGAGCCGAATTCCCACTCAGGCCGAGAAGGACGCCTGTGCGACCTGCCAGGACGCCATTCCGGCCACCGATCCAGCCGCCTTGAGCGCCGCCCTGCAGTCCGTGATCGATCAGGGCCAGAGTTCCGGCGAATTCTCGGACCAACAGTCCATCACCGAGAGCGTCTACGAGTACGTCGACCTCGCTCCTCTACCGACCCCCAATCCTACGGTGTCGCCCATCGTGACACCCTCCCCGTTCGTCCCTCTCGACCCGCAGACCCGCTTCGGCTCGAGTATCCCGATTCTGCTCCAGTCCACGTTCGTCCTTCCCGCGTTCGACGGCCATCTGAAGGCGTTCAGGAACGTCGGTGGAGTTGCTACGCAAATGTGGGACGCCGGAGTGAAGCTCGTCGACCGTGTCGTCAACGATGCGGGAGCCATGGGGGTCGCGGGCAGGTACACCTTCGCCGAGCTCTACGGCAATGCCACACCTTCAACGGTCAGGGCCTCCAGCGCGCGGATCAAGAGAAGGATCTTCACGACCTCGAGCCAGGGCGTGCTTGGCGCATACACGGCTCAGAACCTTCTGTCGGACAACGCCTCCGCCCTCCAGGGTAACCGGATCGAGCTTTGGCCGCCCGCGGCGGCGGTGGCGCCCACCGCGAACAGCCCCGCACCGCCGGGAAGCCTCGACGAGGCGTTAGGACTCGGTGTTTCGGTGACCACGGTTGCGCAGGTCCAGGCGCTGTTCTCGATGGCCTGCTTGCCATCTTCGGACGCGACGCCAAGAATTCATCCCGACTGCACCAGCGGAACCGCGAGCGTCCAGCTGGCGAGGGCGAAGCGCGAGGCCCGCGAGGCGTTCCTGGCTTACCTTGCCGGAGCCAGGGTCTCGAATGTCAGCGGCGCGCCCGACCGTCTCGTGAACGGAGATGTGCTCTTCCAGAGCCGGCCCTGGATCATGTTCGAGTCCACTCTGGCCGCACCCGCCGTGGTCACTCCTCCTCTCGAGGCGGAGACCCTCACCTACCATCCGGGAGAGTACCGGCTCTATAGAGACGGACCTCGAGACGGGGCGGGCCGGGCCGTCAACGGAATCGCCAATGGGCTGGGGCTCAGAAACCCCGACAAGGAGAGTCCGCAGACCCTCGCGGCCACGGACAATTTCAATCTGAAACCGCAGATGAGTGTGATCTACCACGCCACCAACCAGGGGTTGCATGCGTTTCGGGCCGGACCCTGTCCGACCACCGGGGTTTCCGGCGGTTTCACGAGTCTCGGCACACTCAACTGTGCCGGTGAGACGGGAGGGGAGGAGCTCTGGGCCTTCGTCCCCTTCGACCAGCTCGGGAAACTCAGAACCCTGCTCAAGATCCAGTCCCGGAGCAGCAAGACGTATCTTCTCGCCTCCCCGGTTCGAATCTCCGATGTTTTCGTCGCCGGCAGCGCCACCCAGACCATCGGTGGTGTCGCCATCGGGGCCGCGGGGGTCTGGCGGACGATCGCGGTGTTCGGTCGCGGCATCGCCGGGAAGAGCCTCACCGCCCTCGACGTGACCGTTCCGGGCCCGTTCACCTGGCATTCGCTCGAGACCAGGCCTCCCATCGTGATCTGGAGCCGCGGCAACTTCGACACCTCCGACGGTCTGGTGAAGACCGGCTCGAATACTTACAACCACGATGCCGCGGACTACACCGCGTATCTGGGACTGGGTGAGACGTGGTCGGTTCCGGCCGTGGGCTTCGTCAAGCCGTCTCTGCACATCACGGGCCGAAGGCCGGCCGGGGTCGAGTTCGCTCTGTACCTTGGCTCGGGCTACTCGGACGTCGGCGCCGAGGGCAAGACGTTCTTCGCCCTCGATGCGCTCAGCGGCGACGTGATTCAGAGCTTCCTGCTCCCCGATGGCACGGTCACCCAGACCGGGCTCACCCTCCCCAACGTGATTACCGGCAGCCCGGCTATCTATACGGTGGAAGGTTCAACCCAGAAGTCCCCCCAGGGCTACGTGGGAGTCACCGCCTTCTTGTCCAACCCCGTCGAGGCCCAGGCCAAACAGGTGTATTTCGGCGATCTGCACAGCCGCATCTGGCGCTATTCCCCACTAACCCCGGGAGCGGCTCCGGTGGTCCTGGCCGACGTCAGTTCCGACTCCGATCAGCCCTTCCCCAACGGTCTCTCCCTGCTCGATTTCGACAGCGTGCCCCTGGTGTTTGCCTCCGCCGGGCGCGACAGTCGTGTCGCCGTGCGAGCGAGTCCGCCGAGGTTCCGGATGTACGGGTACAGCGACGGGCCGAGCGGAAATCCCGTCGCCGCGTTCGCTCAGCTCTTCGCCGTGGACTTCCCCGCGAACTATCGAGGCAACTCGTCGCCCGCCGCCGGCTTCATAGGGGGAGATACGGACAACGATCCGGCGACGCCGGACGTTGTCAATCCGATCGTGTTCTTTACCGGCCTCTCTTTCGCGTCCGGGTCGGATCCGCTGCAGCCTTGCCTGTCCCGCTTCGACAGCGTCCTGTTCGCCCTTCAGGGGCTGACCGGTCTCGCCGCCCTCGACCTCAATAGCACTTCGACGCTCCAATCCGACGATGCCTACGCGACCATCGCGGGCCAGGTTCTCCAGAATCCCCACATCACCACGGAGGGAACGCTGGTCATCGATCGGGGTCTCGGGGCCCAGGCCGCACCTCCGCCGCCTGCGCCTCCTCAAGAGGCGGGGGCTCCCCCGACCTCCACCACGACCACTTCGGTCTCGACCGGGATAAGGCCGGGGACCCAGGCCTTCATCGACCTGAAATCCACGACCACGCCCTTCCGGGTCGGAACCGCCGTCTGCAACGTGAACCCGTAGCCTTCGCAGTCGAGTTCGAGAAGGCCCCGGAGGGCAAGCACCTCCGGGGTTTTCGTTTTCCGACCATCGGCGTTACGCTTCGCCTTAGGAACCATGAAGCCCAATTTCCGGACCTGCCCTCAGTGTTCGACTCGAAACCGGCTCGACAAGGAGTTCTGCGTTAAGTGCGGCGAGACCCTTGAAGGCATAAAGGCCGGAGAGTCAGGCGGCTCTTCCGCGAAACGGAAGCCCGGCTTCGTGGTCAGCGACACCGACGAGGGGCAGAGTCCGATCGTCCCCCTGGTCATCGTTCTTCTGACCCTGGGAGTGGGGTTTGCGGCATGGCGGTCGATCGCCGCGGCCCCCCCGACCCTCCCTCAGGCGGTGGCGCGGCCTCTGACCACGCCCGCCGCACAGGCGCCGCCCTTGCCCACCCCGCCGCAGGCCGCGGGTTCCCGGGAGTACGCCGAGGGTGTGGCGGCCCTGCAGACGGGCGATTTTCAGAACGCCATTCGACTCCTTCGGCTCGCCGTGGCCGCGGCGAATCGTCCGGAGTACCGGATCACCCTGGCCGAGGCGCTCGAGAGGTCCGGGGCCATTCCCGATTCCCTCGTCGAATACGAAGCCGCGTTCAACCTCGAGCGGGGTACGCCGCGGTACGCCGCGATGTGGGCCAAGGCGCTGAACCGCGCCGGCCGCCTCACGGAGGCCATCAGGGTCTATGAATTGGCCCTCCAGTTGGACGGCGGAGATCTGAACAATCTGCGCGAGGTTGTGAGCCTCCACAATCGCAACAACACCCAGGCCTTGGCCCGGCCTTTCCTGGAGCGGCTGGTCGCTTTGCAGCCCGACGATCTGGTCCCGAAACAGGATCTTGCCCGGGCACTCGAGGCGGCGGGGGATCTTGCGGGTGCGGCGGCTCAATACCAGACCATTCTGGCCGCAGCACCGGGAGCCGACCTCAGCCGGGCGCTTCTCTCCGAGGTCTACGTGAAGCAGAACCGGAGCAGCGACGCCTTGAGGATCCTCGATGAAGGCCTCGCCGCGAATGCTTCCGCGGCGATCCTGCATCGCGAGAAGGGTCGCATTCTCGACCGGCTGGGACGGGATGGAGAGGCCCTGGCCGAATATCGAGAGTATGTCCGGCTCGCTCCGGGCGCCACCGATGTGCGTGCCTTCAACACCCGGATCGGGCAACTATCGGGAAGCTAAAGGGGGGGAGAAAGATGTTGAGCCGCCTTCTAAGCCTGATCCTCAGCCTCGTGGTCGCGTCCCCGGCTCTCACCGACGACCTGGCGACGCTCGCGAAGAAGGAGAAGGAGCGCCGCGCGAAGCTGGCGAAACCCGGCCGCGTCTATACCGAGGAAGACGGCAAGACGACCGGAACCGGCACCGTCACCACTCTGCCCGGAACTCCCGCTCCGCCCGAAACGCCGCCGCCTGCAGGTCCTTCCAAGGAAGACCAGAAGGCGATATGGAAGGCCCGGGCCGAGGCGGCTCGGACGGAGATCGCGGCCTCCCAGGCCAGGCTCGCGGACCTGAAACGCGAGTATGCCGAATACGACTCCGATATCGCGGAGGTCCCCGCCGCGGAACTCCTCGATCCCATGCGACGACAGAACCGCGAGACGCGTATGGTGGAAATGCGGGCGCAGATCGAGCAGCAGAGGCAGATCGTGACCGTCGCGCAGAAGTCGCTGAGTGTTCTGGAGACCGAGGCCCGCAAGGCCGGCATTCCTCCGGGCTGGCTCCGCTGAGCGCACTTGATTGACGTCCTTCTGGTCGAGGACAAGGAATCGCTTCGCCTCGCCCTCGCGGAGGCGTTGCGAGCCCGCGGCCTTGAAGTGGAGGCCTGCGCCGACACCTATGAGGCGAAACGCGCTCTGGCCCGGGCGAACTTCGGGGTGGTCCTCACCGACCTGAAGCTTCCCGCGGGAAGCGGCTTCGATGTCATCGAAGCGGCCATGAGCGGGAGCGCCGAGACCGACGTGATCGTCATGACCGCGTTCGGGTCGATCGAAGACGCGGTGCGGGCGATTCGCCAGGGCGCCTCCGATTTCCTGACCAAACCCGTCGACCTCGACCATCTGTTCCTCCTCGTCGATCGAGCCCTGGCCCGCCGCCGGCTGAAGCGTCGAGCGGTCCTTCTCGAGGAGGAGCTGCAGGACCGAATGTCCCTGCCTCGGCTCGTAGGCACGAGCGAGGGCCTCAAGGCTGCGTTGCTTCAGGTTCAAAGAGTGGCGCCCAGTGAGAGCACGGTCCTGATCCTCGGCGAAAGCGGCACGGGCAAGGAGCTTCTGGCCCGCTCGGTTCACCAGCTCTCGCCCCGCGCCAAGGGACCGTTTGTCGCCATCAATTGCGCGGCCATCCCGGAGTCCCTCCTCGAGAACGAGCTCTTCGGCCACGAGAAGGGAGCCTTCACGGGGGCGAGCGCCCGGAAACTCGGGCGGGTCGAGATGGCCCAGGGGGGCACTCTGTTTCTCGACGAGATCGGCGACCTGCCTCTCTCCTTGCAGCCCAAGATCCTGAGGCTCGTTCAAGAGAAGCAGTTCGACCGGGTGGGGGGCACCGAAACCCGGCGGGTCGATCTTCGCCTGGTGACGGCCACCAACCGTGACTTGAAGGCGATGGTCGCTTCCCGGGAGTTTCGAGAGGACCTTTACTTTCGTCTCTCCGTGATCGAGATCCTGATTCCGCCCCTGCGGGCCCGGCGGGACGACATCCTTCCCCTGGCGGAATCGTTCCTGGCGAAGTTCTCCAGAGAGGCCGGCCGCCGTCGGGCCTTGACCCTCTCGGCGAACTCGATCCGGGTGCTCAGCGAGCACGCCTGGCCCGGGAACGTTCGGGAACTTCAGAACGGCATCGAACGTGCGGTCATTCTGTGCGGGGGCGACGTGGTGGAGCCCGAGCATCTTCGCATCGACGCGCAAGCGTCGGTTCGACCGTCGATCGCGGACGTGATCGATCTGCGGGGACCCTTGGCCGAGGTGCGGGAGCGCGCCGCCGATGCGGCCGAGACCGAGATGGTGGCGCGCGCCCTGGCCGAAGCCGAAGGTGAGGTCGATGCCGCCGCCCTCAGTCTGGGGCTGACCACGAACGCGCTCCGGAAACGAATCAAGCGGATGGGCGACGGTTCGCTGGAGTAGGAGGGGTGGGGAGGATCACTCCGGCGGCTTCATCTTCTTGTAGCGGTCCTCGGAAGGCAGGATTCGCTTGCGCAGGCGGATCGACTTGGGTGTGACCTCCACCAGCTCGTCGGTAGAGATGAACTCGAGAGCCTGCTCCAGGGTCAGGGCGCGATGCGGGGTGAGACGCAAGGCGTCATCCGCGCTGGAGGCGCGCATGTTCGTGAGCTTCTTGGCCTTCGTGACATTGACGTCCATGTCGCCCGCGCGCGCGTTCTCGCCCACCACCATGCCCTCATAGACCTTCTCGCCCGCGCCCAGGAACAGCTCCCCGCGTTCCTCGAGATGGAAGAGCGCGAACGTCGTGGTGTCGCCCACGCGGTCGGCCACCAGCGACCCCTTGGTCCGCCGCGAAATGTCGCCGACCCAGGGCTTGAACGAATCGAACAGACGGTTCATGACCGCAGTACCCCGGGTGTCGGTGAGGACTTCGGTGCGGATGCCGATCAGACCGCGGGTGGGAACCATGAAGTCGAGGAGAACCCGGCCCGAGCCATGATTCACCATCTTCGCCATCTCCCCGCGCCGCAGCGCCATCTTCTCCATCATCACCCCGGTAAACGCCTCCGGGATGTCGATAGAGACGTGCTCGAATGGTTCGAGACGCACCCCGTTTTCCGTGCGCGTGATGACGTCGGGGTTCGAGACCGCGAGCTCGAATCCCTCGCGCCGCATGTTCTCGATGAGGATGGCGATCTGGAGTTCGCCGCGTCCGATCACCTTGAACGAATCGGCGCCGTCCGTGGGCTCCATCTTGAGGGCGACGTTGGTCAGAAGCTCCTTGTCGAGACGATCCTTGATGTGGCGCGAGGTGACATACTTGCCGTCCCGACCGGCCATGGGCGAGGTGTTGATCGAGAACACCATCGAGAGCGTGGGCTCGTCGATGTGAAGGGGAGGCAGGGGCATGGGAGTGAGCGCACTGGTGACGGTCTCGCCGATGTTGACCTCGGAGAAACCGGCCAGAGCCACGATGTCGCCCGCACTCGCCTCTTGAACTTCGAGGCGGTGGATCTCTTCGAAGGTGAACAGTTTGGTGATCTTCGCGGTGACACTCGTCCCGTCGCGACGGATCAGGGCCACGTTCTCGCCCGTCTTCACCGTACCCTCGAACACCCGGCCGATGGCCAGGCGCCCAAGGTAGTCCGAGTAGTCGAGGTTCGCGATCAGCATCTGCAGGACTTTTTCGGGGTCGCCTCCGGGCTCCGGCACCGTCTTGATGATGGCATCGAAGAGGGGACCGAGATCCTTCATTTCCTCGTCCGGGGTCATGCCCGCAAGGCCCGCCCGCGCGTTGGCGTAGACCACCGGGAAGTCGAGCTGAGCTTCGGTGGCGTCGAGGTCGATGAAGAGGTCGTAAACCGCGTTCAGGACTTCCTGGATGCGCGCGTCCTTGCGGTCGATCTTGTTGATCACCACGATGGGCGCCAACTTCTTCTCGAGGGCCTTGCGAAGCACGTAGCGGGTCTGGGGAAGAGGGCCTTCCGACGCGTCGACGAGGAGCAGGACGCCGTCGACCATGCTCAGGGCCCGTTCGACTTCGCCGCCGAAGTCCGCATGGCCCGGGGTGTCGACGATGTTGATCTTCGTGCCTTTATAGCGGACGGCCGCGTTCTTCGCGAGAATGGTGATGCCGCGTTCGCGCTCGAGATCGTTTGAATCCATGACGCGCTCGGCGATTTCCTGGTTCTCCCGGAATCCGCCGGCCTGGCGCAGGAGGGTGTCGACGAGTGTCGTCTTGCCATGATCGACGTGGGCGATGATGGCGATATTGCGCAACTGAGTCATGGGGGGCCTTTGCAGGCGTGATCCTCTCTGGAATTTTCCCCGCTTTGATGGGGGGGAGCAGGCTAGTTTACAGAAAAGCGCGCCTCGAGACTCGCTCCAGCTCCTCGTTCGTGTTGATTCCCAGAACCGCACCCTCCGAAACCGGGACTTCGATCACTCGCCCCCGGTCCCGATGAACGATGTCGCGGAGGGTCGCGATCGATGGATCGGCGAGGATTTCGTTCATCACCGCGCGACCGAGCCCGATCGGATGGCCTCTGCGGCCCCCATGGGTCGCGATGGCCACGGGGGCGCCCGATCCCAGGCTCGCCACCAGGGCTCCGATGTCCGAGGCGAGGACCAGGGGGTGATCGACGGGCAGCAGGATGACTCCGGAGGCGTCGTCGCCGACGACCTCCGCGATCCCTATTCGAACCGAGCCGAACATGCCGCCGTTCTCGTCGGGATGCGGGTTCAAGACTCGGCGTTCGCCCGGAAGAGCGGGCGGGAGCGCGCCCTCCAGGAGCGGGTTGATCACCACCACGACCCCGAGACCGGCCTCGCGGACCGAGCGCACCGCCCGGTGGTGAAAGGTGTCGCCCCCGAGGGTCAGGAGCGCTTTGGGCAGCCCTACCCGGCGCCCCAGACCGGCCGCCAGCACTATGCCGAAAATCACAAATCGAGCCTCTCCTTCGCCCTATACTCGTAGATCGCTCCGCTCATGAAACCGAAACATCTCATCTCCCTCAAAGACTACTCGCGAGAGGATATTGAAGAGATCTTCGCCCTCGCGGAAAGGATGAAGGCGAACCCCGGTTCCTTCAAGCAGGCTCTTCTCGGCAAGACCCTGGCCATGATCTTCCAGAAGCCGTCCACCAGAACGCGGGTGTCCTTCGAAGTCGGCATGTTCCAGCTGGGTGGCCTGGCCGTCGTCCTCAACCACGACGAGATTCAGCTGAGTGTCGGGGAGTCGGTGGCCGATACCGCCCGGGTCCTCTCGAGCTTCGCCGACGGAATGATGGCCCGCGTCTTCGCTCACCAGGATGTGCTGGATCTCGCGAAGTTCGGCAGCAAGCCCGTGATCAACGGCTTGTCCGACCTGCTCCATCCCTGCCAGGCCCTCACGGACTTCTTCACCCTGCGCGAGAGGTTCGGATCGCTCTCCGGCCTCAAACTGGCGTACGTGGGCGACGGGAACAACGTATGTCACGAGCTGATGATCGGCGCCGCCCGGCTGGGTGTCGAAATCGCGATTGCCACCCCGAAGGGCTTCGAGCCCAATCCCCTGATTACGAAGAGCACGGTCCGGGACGCGCAGAAGATGGGTACCTTGCCCGCGAAGCTGGGCCACGATCCGGCTGAGGCCGTGGCCGGCGCGCGCGCGGTCTATACCGACGTCTGGACGTCGATGGGCCAGGAAGCGGAAGGGGAGACGCGCAAGGAGACCTTTGCGCCCTTCGCCGTGAATGCGAGCCTGATGTCCCAGGCCGCGGATGACGCGGTCTTCATGCACTGCCTTCCCGCCCACCGTGGTCTGGAGGTGACGGACGAGGTGATGGACGGACCGCAGTCGGTTGTCTTCCAGCAGGCCGGGAATCGCCTTCACGCGCAGAAAGCCGCGCTGCTGCTGCTGCTGGGTTCGCCATAGTCGGCGAACGGATTTGAGTCGAGTACAACGAGGAGAGAACGAAATGAAAGCAATACACGGACTGGCCGGGCTTGGCCTGTGCCTGCTGGGCGCTTCCTTTGCCAATGCCCAGGCGGCCAAGTGCAGCGCGGTGGTGACCAGACAGTCGCTCAGCCCTCACCCGGACGAAGAGAAGACCTGGAACATCCAGTTCAACGTGGTGGTCAACGGATGCGAAAGGAGCGGCGGAACTTTCGAATACATCGCCGAACTCGAAGCGTCTCAGGGGCGGATCGAACTCCAAACCGTGGCGGAGACCTTCAACACCGAGAAGTCCGGAAGCAGCCGGTTCACGGTCAGCTTCCACGCCCCTCCGGGGAAGGAACTGAAGGACGTCAAGGGAGCCTCGGTCAAGACCTGCGCCTGTACATCGTAGGTCCTTTCCCGGAGCGGAGCGCGCGCGTTTCCCTACCCCCTCCGTTTCGGGACGCGTTCCAGTCTGGAGATGAGCCACTCTCCCGCGTGAGCGGCGAAATCGCGGGTTTTGAATCGATGAATCCGCGGCCTCTGCGCTCCGGCCAGAAGGATTTCTTTCAGTTCGACACCCTCGCGCTTCTTGTCGCTGCGCACCGCCTCCCGAGTCCGCGAGACGAGGGCCGCCGATAGCGGCGTCCGCCGGCCCGCCGCCCGGATCGACGCGAGCATCCGCCGAGCCGCTGCCGGGGTAGCGAGACCGAGTCTTCGACTCAGGTCCACCGCGAAGTCCATACCGTACCCGACCGCCTCGCCATGGGTGAAGACTCGATAGGACGTGGCGGTTTCGAGGGCGTGCCCGAGAGTGTGACCGAGGTTCAGGAGAACGCGCTCGCCGCTCTCTCGTTCGTCCCGCTCGACGATGCGCGCCTTGATGCGCACCGCCTCGGCGATGGCCGTCTCCAGATCGCCGCCCGAGGCCCGGCGAAGCCCGCGCGTGCGCTCCACGAGTCTCAGGAGAGACTCGCTTCTCAGCAGACCGCACTTCACGATTTCGTAGACTCCGCTCTGGCGCTCGCGGGAGGGAAGAGTCCGGAGCAGGGTGGTATCGGCGAGGACGAGGCTCGGCTGGTGAAACGCTCCGACGAGGTTCTTGCCCTCCGCCAGATTGATGCCGGTCTTCCCGCCCACGCTGCTGTCCACCATGGAGAGCAGTGTGGTGGGAATCTGGATCACCCGAATCCCGCGCATGTAGCTGGCGGCGGCGAAGCCCGCGGCATCGCCGATGGAGCCTCCGCCGAAGGCAATGACGAAACTGGATCGATCGAGACGAGCCTTGGCCATGGCGCCGACCGTCCGCTCCCACCCCCGTGTGCTCTTGGCCTTTTCGCCGTCGGGCAGAAGCACGAGGCGGCGGGTCTCGAAGCCGGTCTTGCGGAGAGCCTCCTGCAGAGCCCTTCCGTGCCGCCTCATCACTCTCGAGGAGGAAACCACGATACCGTTCGCCCCTCGTCCGAGGCGGCGGCTTAGTTGAGGATGAGAAAGGACGCCGGGTCCGATCAGGACGTCATAGGGAGTCCGCCCCGCAGCCACGCGAACTCTTCTCATAGGCGAGCGAGCGTAGCAGACGGGCGGACACCCTTGAGGGCGGGGGTTTCGGCACCCGCCGGGTGCGACTGCTTCTAACGGCCCTTGGGTCGCACCCAGCCGGGAAGGGCGCCCTCGCGACGCGCCCTCTCCTGAAACTCATCCTCCAGTTCCCTGGCCTCCGCTTCGAGCCTGCGGGCCCGGGCGGTGAGGAGCGACGGCGACCTGCGGCCCACGGTCGGCTTCTTCGGATCGCGCGGCGCCTGGCCAGCCTCCTGGTGAAGGTCGTGCGCCTCCTGCCTCAGTTTCCGGGCCTTCTGATCGACGGATCGCCACCGGGCTCGCCAGTCGGCTTCCGCGAGATCGCGGTCACGGCCGGACGAGGCCTTCGCCTTCCCTGGGGCCGCGCGCGCGCCCTCCGAAGGACCACTCCGGACTTCCGACTGAGCGCCGGTCTGATAACGACAGGCGGCCATCCGCTCGAGGTCGGCGTTGGTGAACACACGCCGCTCCGACAGGGACTCTGCAGGGAGGGAACAGGAAAAGGAATGCGATGCGACGGACATCGCAGCTATGGACAGGGTAAGTAACGTCATTGGGTCTCCATGGTTTCGGGAGAGACACGCCGAAAGGGAGACGACCCGCAAGCCAGGGAGGATTTTGGATCAGGCCGCCGCAAAAGGCAAGCGCCCTTCGAGGCATGGGTGTGCGACAGGTGTGTGGGTGGAGAGCGTCAGTTAGCGCCAGGCGAGGCGGTCCGCTCGTAACGAGGCGGTCGGGCGGTCGCTGAGGAGGTCCGTATTGAAGTACTCGGTGACGTTCGGGGGAAGCCGATCGCATCCGGTCCCTGAGCTCGTCGAAGGGACCGGCGTTGGGGGTGGCTTCGACAAGCTCAGCCACCGGCATCCACCGGGTCTTGCAGGGTCGCCCCACAACCATGTCGCACACCCTCGTGGCATGCGGGATAGGCCTCGACCGACTAGAATTCGCGGCTCTTCATCA